>CAZHUL010000047.1:0-6421 GCA_964535435.1 uncultured Gammaproteobacteria bacterium
GAAGAAAGGCTGTAATTTTAAAACTTATATTTGCTGGGGTAACCCTTTGGTTGTTTGGAGAAGTAACAACTCTGTATTTTATGTGGGAAGATCTAGACTTTTACCCTACAATTTCAGATTTAGCCTTTATTTCTGGTTATGGGTTGTTTACTATCGCAGTTATACTAAAGATAAAGCTGTTTGGGTTAGATTTTAAAAAAATAGGTTATAAAGTTTTGACTTTCTTTAGTATAGCTTTTCTACTAATTTTAATAGTGGTTGGTTATTCAGCATTTTTGGGGTATGACCAGGAAAGTAGTTTCTTGGCTAATTTTACAACTTTCAGTTGGAGTTTGGGGGATTTAGCATCAGGCGGGTTGGCCATTTTACTTTTGATGATGGTATGGGAATATCAAGGTGGTGCAGTAAGGATAGGGTGGTTGTGGTTTATAGGAGCAATTGGGCTTAATCTTATTGCAGATACTGTTTATAGTTTAAATCCAGACATAATTTTGGAGGGTTCTTGGGTTGCCATATTATTAAATATTATTTGGATAGCAGGATATTTTATGTTTGCTGGTTACTTTTTTGAGCAAAAAACAGAATTAGACAGGCTAAAAAATAAAATTTGATTAACATAAAATAAAAATGATGCTGGAGTTTTCAGCATCATTTTTATTTGTCTTGGTGTTGATTTTAAATTTGTATTGTACTACAATAAATTGGCGTGTTTTAAAAAGATAAAGAAATATAAACTTATGAACTACGATAAAAAAGCAGTGGCTTTGCATAAAAAAAATAGAGGAAAGATAGAGATAAAAAGTAAAGTTCCTTTAAGCAATTCTGAAGATTTATCACTTGCTTATACTCCCGGAGTTGCTGGGGTTTGTAATGAGATTTTTAAAAATAAAAAACTTAGTTTTGAGCTAACAAATAGAGCAAATACCGTTGCTATAATTAGTGATGGAACTGCTATTTTGGGGCTTGGAAACATTGGTCCGGAAGCTGGAATGCCGGTTATGGAAGGGAAGTCTGCTATTTTTAAAGAATTTGCCGATGTAGACGCTTATCCTATTTGTATAAAAGCGGACAATGTGGATGACATTGTAAGGTTTTGTGAGATGATAGAGCCAAGTGTCGGTGGAATTAATTTGGAAGATATTTCTGCACCAAATTGTTTTGATGTTTTAAAAAGGCTAGAAGATAAATTGTCTATTCCAGTATTTCATGATGATCAGGATGGTACTGCAATTGTGGTTTTGGCTGCTTTAATAAATGCTTGTAAGATAACTGGGAAAAAATTGGAAAAGTTGAATGTAGTTATAAATGGAGCAGGAGCGGCTGGTTTGTCTGTTGCAAGACTATTGCTAGCAAGAGGTGTTAAAGACATTGTGGTTTTAGATAGCGTTGGCGCTATTTACCAAGGTAGGACTGGTTTAAATGGTTATAAAAAAGAAATGGCGATGAAAACCAACAAACTTAAAATTAAAGGTAAATTGGAAGAAGTAATGGTAAATAGAGATGTTTTTGTTGGTGTTTCAAAAGCTGGGGTTTTAAATGCGGATATGGTTAAAAGTATGAATGAAGGACCCATAATTTTTGCTATGGCAAATCCAAACCCGGAAATTATGCCAGATATTGCTTTGAAGGCTGGGGCTAGTGTGGTTGGAACTGGACGTTCTGATTTTGCAAATCAAATTAATAATGCTTTGGTTTTTCCGGGAATTTTCCGCGGGCTTTTGGATGCAAAGATAAGAAAAGTGACAACTAAAATGAAAATAGAGAGTGCTGTGGCCTTGGCAAATGTGGTTAAAAAACCAACAAAAGACAATCTTTTGCCTAAAATAACAGACAGAAAAGTAGTAAAAGCAATACGAAACGCTATTGTAAATTCAAAATAATTTAATTAGAACTTGCTTTTTTAAACAAAAAGGTATATAATTCTTAAATATTACATTTATTATACAAATTTTATGAACAGTGCATTAAAGTCAAGGATCAAACACTCAAAGAAAAATACAAAAATTGGTAAGAATTTGAAAAAGAGATTAAGAAGTAGAAAGAGTGTAAAAAGCACAATGAAAGCTTAAAACACACAAAAAAGATTGCTTTTAAAAGAGCATTCTTTTTTTGTGTAAAAATGTGTTTTTAACCGTTAAAAGCTTGACAAAAAGGTAAAAATAGGGTATATTTGTATATTCAGTTTTTGTGTTCTTTCTACCAACTAACAGAGGTAAGTTATGTCACAGCTTATTTATAGGGTTAAGTTTTTTGCTTTTGTCAATCCAATCTATACAGAAAAAGGATATATAGATTTGAAGATTGGGTATGATAAAAACAGAGACCTTGATTCTAATGGTGTGAATCCGAAGTTTTTTGTAGAGTGGAATGAAGTTCTATATACGCAAATGACTTCTTCTAGCCATTGTTTTGAAGGTAAAGAGTATCCTTGGAAATTTCATTTTATATCTAAAAAGGATTTATTTAGAAGGCCTCTTGATCATGAACTCGGCAGAGCTAGTATTGCGGTTGTGGTTGGTGGAGGATATTTTTTTGAGTATCATAGTCCGCCATTTGCCCCTCTTCTAGCAAATCCAATCGGAATTGAATTCACTAGAAAAATAAATTTGGATTTGTGATTGTTTTTCCAAATCCAGTTGAGACCCGACGAGCAACATGCTCCGAGGGTCTCTTTTTTTGTGTAAAAAATACATCTTTGCCAAATACATTTTTTTACTTGACAAAAAGGTAAAAATAGCATAAAATTAAGCCTTTGTTAATAATAAAATTAATATGTCAGGTGGAGTAAAAAATAAGTTTATAGATATTTTATTTAATAATGGAAAAATCCTATTTTTGGGTTTTTTGTTTTTAGTTATTTTTGGAGGAATTTCTCTTTCACAAATGAAAAAACAAGGCTTTCCAGATGTAAATGTAAACATCGTTAGTGTAAATGTTCTGTATCCGAATGCTAGTGAAACGCAAGTAGAGAAAGAGATTCTAATACCTTTGGAGAGTGTATTAAAAGAAATTGAAGATGTCGAAGAATTTCAAACTATTGCGAGTAATTCTTTTGGTACAGCTGTTGTGACATTTGATGCAAAAGCAAATGTAGACGATGTGATAACCGAATTGAACAGCAAAATGTCTAGTATTAAATTGCCAGAAGGCGCAAAAGCTCCTGTGGTAAATAAATTTTCTGTATCTGGTACAGGAGAGTTTATGTTGGCTGTTTCTGGATATAATAATGAATGGGACCTATATAACAAAGGGAATTCTTTAGAGAGTAAGCTTTTAGGTTTAGGTGGGGTAAAGGAAGTAACAGCACAAAATGAATTAACACCTCAAGTTGTGATTTCTTTTGATAGTAATAAATTGAAAGAATATGGTTTGTCACGTAAGCAGGTAGAAGATGTTATTCGCACAGCAGAATTTAAAGCTCCGGTTGGTTCTTATGTAGAAAATCAACAATCAGTTAGTATTATTTTGGAAAAGAGTATTTCTACTTTGGGTGATATAAAAAAATTAGGTTTAGCAGATGGAGTTGTTTTGGAAGATGTTGCAACAATTAGCACAACTTTAAATAATAATGATCACTATAATCGTATTGGTTTTAGAGAAGATGGACGGGAAGATTTGTCTATAGAGCGCGCACTTGTATATGGTGTAAAGTTGGAAAAAGGCGCAGATATTTTGGAGGTAGATGATAGTATAAAAGAACTTTTAGTTAAATTGAACGAAGAAGAGAGTGGAGAATATATAATGCTTTTTAATCAGGCAGATGCTACTCGTTTGCAGATTAAGGAAATTACACAAAGTATTTTTGGAGGGAATATAGATAGTTGGGGAAAGCTTGGTTTTATTGGCTATATGTTTGGAGGTCTAGTATTTGTAGTTTTGCTTTTACTACTATTTATGAACTTACGTGTAGCTGTTTTGGCTGCATTATCAATTCCGTTATCACTATTTTCTTCTGTAATTTATTTGAATTTAGTTGGAATAGAATTAAATACTTTAGTGTTGTTTTCAATGGTTTTGACTATTGGATTAGTAATAGATCCGAGTATAGTGTTTTTGGAATCATTGCAACGTTTTAAAGATCAAGGAATGAGTGGGAAAGAGGCGGCAACAAAGACGTGGAATACTGTGGGTTCCGGTGTGTTTTTGGCGGTTGCAACAAATGCCATAGTGTTTATTCCATTTAGTATTGTTTCTGGATTTTTTGGTGAAATTATAAAATACATTCCAGCGACAGTAATTCCAGCCATGATTGCGTCTATGGTTGTTCCTGTAATTTTTTTTACTGCGTTTGCCGCAAAAATATTTAAGAGGCACACTTTTGCACATAATTCTGGGATTAACGATGAGATGATTGGAATATGGAAATTAGGACAATGGATAGGAAAATCTATAAAATGGTTTTTAGGTAAAACAAAAGCAAGGTTTGTTTTAAGAATTTTATTATTTTTGGCAATTATTTCTTTACCAATTATTTCCGGAGTAGTGCTTACTAAAACTGGAGCAGTTGAAATAGTCCAATTTTCTGCGACAGAAGATGCAGAGCTTCTTTTAGTAGAAGGAGATATTACAAATGAATGGTCATTTGAAAAGTCTGTTTATGAGGTTGCTGTACCTGTTCAAGATTTATTGAAAGGTATTCCAGAGATAAAGAATTTTAGTTTTTATCAACAAAATGGAAATTCTTTTACCATGCTTATTCAGTTATATCCAATTGATGAGAGAGTAGAAAAAGATATGAGGACTTCCAATCAGGTTGCTGAATTTATTAATAATTCAATAAAAGATTTAAATATCGATGCTACAATAAAGGCATCTACAAATGGTGAAGGTCCTCCACAAGATTCGTTTCCAATTCGTGTAAGATTGTTAGGAAATGATACAGATGTTCTAGTTAATGCTGCAGAAGATATTAAAACATTTTTGCAAAATAAAGAAGGTGTTGATCGTGTGGACGACAATGTTTCAGAAGGAAGTGCAGGTGGTACAATAACTTTTGTTTTAGACCAAAATAATAAAAATGCACAGAATCCATTTTTAATCTATTCTTCCATAAATGAACGTTTGGCAGAGAATGATTTAGGTAAAATAGATTTGAATGGTGAAAACTACGAAATTGTTTCAAATATCATTTCTATTGTTAGTTCTGAACAAGATGTTTTGAATATAGTAGTACCGACAACCGAACAAATGGTTTACGAACAGACTTTGGCACAAATGAAAACTCAGGGAATTAAAAATCCGGAAAGTATTTTAAAAAAGCCGGAAGTTGTGACTGTATCAGATATAATTTCCGAGAAAGAAAACAAAGAATCCATTACAATTCAGCGTATAAATGGTGAGCGTTATGTAGAAGTTTATGCATCTGTAAAAGATGATGTGGATTCTGCAAAAGTTCAAACTGCGTTGGAGGACTATTTAACAAAAGAAAAATTAGAAGAATTGGGATTAAATGAAGATGCTTTGGATTATGAAGGTACTGCAGACTCTATTGCGCAATCATTTACCGATTTGCTTGTTGCTTTGGTAATTGCGATCTTCTTAATCTATGTTTTGTTGGTTGGTTTCTTCCGTTCATTCTTGCAACCTTTTATAATTTTGGTTGCTATACCACTTGGGTTATTCGGAGTATTCTTTGCAATTTGGCTTACAACTGGACAGCTTGGATTCTTGGAATTGCTTGGTGTGGTGACAATGGCAGGAATTGTGGTAAATGTAACAATTTTGCTTATTGATTATGCAAACCAATTGAAGAGAGAGGGGAAGAATACAGCAGACGCTATTTCAACCGCTGTGGCAGTTAGGTTTAGACCAATTATTTTGACTCAGCTTACTGCTTTTGGAAGTTTGGCACCGCTTGTTTTCTTATCTCCTTTTTGGAAAGGATTGGCAGCCTCTATAATCTTTGGAATTTTGTCTTCTGCAATACTTTCATTGTTCATGACACCAATTCTATATCAATGGGTTGAATCAACAACTTTTGGATCAAAGAGATTCCTAAAAAGAATTTCTAATAGATTTAAAAGAAACAAATAAATTTAAAACAAAAAAGTCCTGAGAGGGACTTTTTTTGTTTTAAATAAAAAAAGGTTATAACTAACTCGCTATAACCTTTGTACTTTTATTTCTCAAAGAAACCATTATATTTAGGGCAAACCATTTTTTTTGTAAAAGAATATTGCAAATAGGGTAGTGGTACCCAATCGCTTTACTTTGAGTATCCGGATGAATACTGCATTTTTCACAATCATGAGTGGCTTGGTTTAAAAGAGCCTGACAAGGGGGATCGTCGTGGTAAAAAGCCTTCTTAGCTTTCATTTCTCTCTCCTTTATTTTAGAATGTTTTTAAATATTAACTTATTGTTTTAAATAAATCAAGTTCTTTTAAATTTGTATTACACCTTTTTGGGTGTTTATTTTTTTA
>CAZHUL010000048.1:0-6235 GCA_964535435.1 uncultured Gammaproteobacteria bacterium
GCTGTATTATGCCACATTTATCACTTTTCAGCCTACTGTTTTGTCTATTAACCCATAATTTATAAAAAATTGTGTCAACAAAAAAACTGTCAATCATGGCAGTTTTTTTGTTTTGAATTTATTTATTTTTCTCTAAATCGGTTTACATATTCAATTGCACTAAGTGCGGCAATAGCACCTTGACCCGTAGCAATAGCTATTTGTTTATAAGGTATATTCGTTACATCTCCAGCCGCAAAAATTCCTTTACAATCTGTTTGGCACTTAAGATCTATTTCTATTTCTTTTTGAATGTTCTTTTTTACACAATTTATAAAATCAGAATTTGGAACCGCTCCTATATGAACCATTACTCCATCAATTTCTAATTCTTTTTCTTGTTTACTTTTGTTGTCTTCGTATTTTAATTTGGAAACCATTTTTTCACCTAGAATTTCTTTAGTGTTTACGTTATAAATTATTTCTACATTTTTTGCCTTTTTCACTTTATCTATTAGAATGTTTTCTCCTCTTGGAAAACCACCACCCATTTCTTTTGTGTTTGGTTTATTTGTAATTAAATAAACTTTTTTTGCAATTCCGCTCATCATAAGTGCAGATTCTAGTCCAGCATTTCCTGCACCGATTGTGGCTGTTGTCTTTCCTTTAAAAAGTGGGCCGTCGCAAACAGTACAATAAGTAATTCCTTTTCCACGAAGTTCTTTTTCTCCAGGAATTCCAAGTGGGCGAGGGTGTATTCCACTTGCTACAATTATAGATTTTGTTTCAATTTTTACCTCTTCTTTACCTTTTTTTGTATGGATTATATGGATATTATTTTTTTGTTCAATTTTTATAACTTCTGTTCCTTCTTGAATTTCTACATTATAAAATTTAGCGTGTTCTTCAAACTTTTTTGCTAATTCGAAACCGTCTATTTTTGTGATTCCAGGCCAATTTCCTACTTCGCCGGAAAGTGCGACCTCGCCACCAACATCTTTGGAAATTACTAAGAATTTTAAATTTCTACGTGCCGCATAAATTGAGGCAGAAAGTCCTGCGGCGGAAGCTCCGATAATTACTAAATCGTACATAAATTAATTATTAATTAATAAGACATAAGAAAACAAGAAACAAGATACAAACAAAGAACAAATTTCAAGTTTTAAATCACAAAATAAAAACTAATTATGTCATCCCAGGCATAAGAGAAGGGTCTTGACATAGAATCACCAAAACATTAAATAATTATATTCTGTTTGTCATCCTCAGCTTGACTGGGGATCTAGGGTTTGATTCACTTTTTATGAATTATTATGTAAACATAGTTTTGGTTTACAGACTCTGGATTCCCGATCGAGCCGGGAATGACATTAAAACGTTAGTCCGTCTTTTTTCCTTTCCCATTCTAATCCAAGCGAAGCGATTCATCAAGAAAAGCAAAGCTTTTCGATTCATCAAACCGAACAAAGTTCAGTGATTCATCTTTTCTTGATTATTTTACCATATTATTAAAAAAGTTGAAGTTTTCGCTTGGTGTTCCTTTGTTGTTAAAAATTGCGCTTCCTAAACATAAAATATCTGCGCCAGCGTCTATAATATTTTTTATCGTTCCTTCGTTTATTCCACCGTCTACTTCTATTTTTATGTGTGGATGAGCAACTTTTAATCTTTTTATTTTTTCTAAAACTTTTTTTTCAAATTTTTGTCCGGATTTTCCAGGATTTACTCCTAAAAATAGTAGGTATTCTAGGTTTGGTAATAAAATTTCAATTTTTTCAGTGGAAGTTTTTGGATTTAGTGCAAATCCTATTTCAAAATCAAAGTCTATAAGTTTGTGAAAAAGTTCTAGGTTTATTTCGTCAAAAGATTCGGCATGAACTATTATTCTTTGTACATTTTGGATACTTTCCCATTTTTTTATTTCTTGAATGGGGTCTTCTACCATTAAATGTAATTCGTAGTTTAAAGTTGTTGAGATATTTTTTATTTTTTTTGGATCGGCCCAGTTTTTCCAATTTGTAAATTTTCCGTCGACAATATCAATTTGAACCAAATTGGTTGAGTTTTCAATTGATTTAATTTGGTTTTCAAATTCTTTTTGTGAACTTACGTTTATAGCCGGAATTATTTTCATAGAAATTCTTCAATTTTTCTAATTCGACGAATATGTCTTTCTTCGTTTGAAAATTCTGTATTTAGCCATAATTCTATTGCTTTTTTTGCTTCTTCTTCATTTACAAATCTAGCGCCAATTGAAAGAATGTTTGCGTCATTATGCTCGCGTGAAAGTTTTATAATTTCCAAATTTCCCCCATAATAAACTGCTGTGCGAACATTGGAAAAATGATTTGCTGTCATTGCTTCGCCTTGGCCGGAACCACCAAAAATAATTGCTTTGTTATTTGGATTTTGTGAAATTTCTTTGGCAACTAAAGAAATAAAATCTGGATAATCGTCTGTTTCATTGTATTCCAAAGCTCCTTTATCTTCTACTTCAAATACTTTTTCAATTAAAAATTGTTTGATTTTATTTTTTAATTTAAAACCAGCGTGGTCTGATGCTAAGTATATTTTTCCCATATTTTAAGTTTAAATTCTTTAATTATTATTCTACACTATTATTTTGAATTGACAAAACATGCTTTTTGTGGTTAAAAGTCCCAAACCGTCTAGAAATAGGCGGTTTTTTGTTGACAAAACTTAAAAAAAGTGGTAGGCTTTGCTTGGGTAATAGCTCATTCAAAAAGGGGAATAGGAAAATGCCAGAACAACAAGAACAACAAGATGAAGACCAAGTTAGATATAGATTGGGAATAAACATGAATTCATGTATATATGAAATTATGGAAGCTCTAAAAAGTGAGTTTGAAGTTAAAGATTTTGCTGACGTTTTTGTAATGGCGGTGACTTTATTAGATCAAGTTAGGAAATTAAAAAAAGATTTCCCAAAAGATAAGATTGCCCTTTGCGTTCTTCATAAGGGTAAAAAACCAAAGAATGTTATTGTTTTGGAAAATCTTTAAAAATAATAAAACAGTTTCATTAAATTCAAGTAGCTTTCGGGCTACTTTTTATTTTTTAAAATTATAAAGCAGAAGTCAAAAGACCGAAGTCTAAAAGCTTTTTCGTTGACATTACCTAGGTAATTGGATAATATAAAAGGATATGATACTTGATACAAATAACATAAATTAAAAATAAAAATTTATGTCATCTTGGGATGATAGAATTTGGGCTTTACTTAATTCTTAGATCTTAATCCTTACTACTTAAAATATGTACGAAGCAGGTAAAAATGAGAAAGAAGTTTTAAAATATTGGGACGAACATAAATGTTTTGAAAAATCAGTAGAAAATAGACCAGAAAATAAGCCTTATGTTTTTTATGATGGGCCTCCGTTTGCAACGGGTTTGCCACATTATGGACATATTGTTGGGAGTGCAATGAAGGATACAATACCACGTTTTTGGACTATGCGCGGTTTTCGTGTAGAGAGAAAATGGGGTTGGGATTGCCATGGTTTGCCAATTGAAAATATTGTAGAAAAGAGTTTAGATTTAAAAACAAAAAAAGATATTGAAGATTATGGCGTTCATAATTTTAATGATGCATGTAGAGCTAATGTTTCTAACTTTGCAGAAGAGTGGAAAAATATAATTCATAGGTTTGGGCGTTGGGTAGATATGGAAGATTCTTACCGAACTATGGATATAAACTATATGGAGAGTGTATGGTGGGTTTTTAGTAAACTTTGGAATCAAAATTTGATTTATGAAGGTAGAAAACCAATGCACGTATGTCCTAGGTGTGAAACCCCGCTTTCAAATTTTGAGGTGACACAAGGTTATAAAGATATTACAGATTTAACTGTCACAGCAAAATTCAAAGTTTTGAATGCAAAAGAAAAATTGGGAATTGAAGAAGATTTATATATTTTGGCATGGACAACAACACCTTGGACTTTGCCGGGAAATATGTTGATTGCGGTTGGAAGCGATATAGATTATTTACAAATTCACACAATAAATGAAAATGGAGAAAAAAGTGCTGAAACATATTTAGTTGCAAAAGATAGAGCAGATTATGTTGTAAAAGGAGCTTATGAAATTGTAGACGAATGGACTGGTTCAAAATTGGCAGGTTTAAATTATGAACCGCTATTTCCTTATTATAAAGATACAGAAAATGCATTTCGTGTTGTTGTGGCAGATTTTGTAACAACCGAAGATGGAACCGGAGTAGTGCATATCGCGCCGGCCTTTGGTTCCGATGACTATTATTTGGGAGAAAAAGAAGGTGTTGAATTTGTTCAGCATGTTGGAATGGATGGAAAATTTAAACCGGAAGTCGTGGGTTTTGCAGGGCAAGAAGTAAAACCAAAAGCCGATCATTCTCAAACAGACATAGAAATTGTAAAATGGCTTGCACAAAATGGAAAATTATTTTCAAAAGAAAAAATTGTTCATAGCTATCCTCATTGTTGGCGTTGTGATACACCACTTTTAAATTATTTAACAAGTAGTTGGTTTATTCGTGTGACAGAATTAAAAGAAGATTTGATTTTAAATAATGAAAAAACAAATTGGGTCCCAGATCATATAAAAGAAGGGCGTTTTGGAAAATGGTTGGATAATGTAAAAGATTGGGCAGTTTCTAGAAATCGTTTTTGGGGAGCTCCTTTGCCAATTTGGAAGAGTGAAGACGGATTAGATTTTATTTGTGTAGGAAGTGTAGAAGAATTAGAAGAATTAACAGGGCAAACTGTTGAAGATTTACACAAAGATACAGTAGATAAATTAGTTTTTGAAAAAGATGGTAAAACTTATACAAGAATTCCAGAAGTTTTGGATTGTGGGTTTGAGTCTGGCGCTATGCCTTATGGACAGATGCATTACCCATTTGAAAATAAAGAAAAGTTTGAAGCTGGTTTTCCAGCAGAATTTATTGCAGAAGGTCAGGACCAAACTCGTGGATGGTTTTATACTTTGCATGTTTTGGCAACAGCCTTAACTCGTGGAGAAAATCCTGTAATTCCCACCGATGAATCTTTGCCAGCTTTTAGAAATGTAATTGTAAATGGAATTGTTTTGGCAGAAGATGGAAAAAAGATGAGTAAACGTTTACAAAATTATCCAGATCCAATGATAGTTTTGGAAAAATATGGTTCTGATGCTTTGCGTTATTATCTACTTTCTTCGCCTATTGTACATGCAGAAAATATGAATTTTTCTGAAAAAGGTGTACGTGAAGTTTATGGAAAAGTAATAAACATGCTTTGGAATGTATTTAGTTTTTATGAAATGTTTGCAGAAGAAAAAGCAGTTAGTAAAATAAATACAGTAGAATTGGAAAATGTTTTGGATAAGTGGATTGTGGCAAAACTGAACAAGTTAATTGTGGAAGTTACCAAAAGTATGGAGGAATACAAACTTGCAGAAGCAATTCGACCAATCCAAGATTTTATTGCAGATTTATCTCAGTGGTATGTTCGCAGAAGTCGTGATAGGTTTAAAGGCGATTTAGAAAAAGATAAAAAGCAGGCTGAAAAAACTTTGGGTTATGTTTTACTAACTTTATCTAAGGTAATGGCGCCATTTATGCCATTTGTTGCAGACAAAATTTACCTGCAAATAAAAGACGAGGGAACTGCAGAAAGCGTTCATTTGGAAGACTGGCCAGAGGTAAATGAGGTCGATATTGATTTAGAGGTTTTGGAAAATATGGAATTGGTAAGAAAAATTTCTGAATTGGGTTTGGCAGCTAGATCAAGCGCTGGAATTAAAGTAAGACAAACTTTACAAAGTTTAAATTATACTAATTCTGTTAAGTTTTCTGATGAATTGAATAGTTTACTTGCAGAAGAATTGAATGTAAAAAGTATTGAATTTGTTAAAGGTGCAGAATTAAAAGTTGAGTTAGATACAGAAATTACAGAAGAATTAAAAAAAGAAGGTCTAATGCGCGAAGTTGTAAGAACAATAAACCAAATTAGAAAAGATCGTGGTTTAACCCGTGAAGATAGGGTGGAGATTACTTATCACACGGAAGATTATTTGTTGCAAAGTATATTTTTAGATTTTGCAGATGAACTCAAAAAAAGTGTTTTGGCAGATGAAATTGTAGAAGATGGGGGAGAGGAAAGTGTGGAAATTGATGGAATAAAAATTGATCTTGGGGTGAGGAAGGTTTAAATAGTTTTATAAAAAAGAAGAAGTGTAAAAAACTTCTTCTTTTTTATTCTAAGGGACTATC
>CAZHUL010000049.1:0-6122 GCA_964535435.1 uncultured Gammaproteobacteria bacterium
AAACATTCTCAAAAATAGAATCGATATTCATTATTGGATTGTCATTGTACATTTTTATTTCTTCTACAATTACTTTTTTTTCTCTTTCCATTTCAACAGCAGAAAAAAGTGAATCAAAAAGCATATCTGAAAGAATATCTAAAGATTTTTGAATATATGAAGAATCAGATTTTATATAATAACCTGTATATTCTTTGCTTGTAAAAGCATTATACTCTGCACCGAGTCTATCTATTTCACGAGTTAATATAAGTGTATTTTTTCTCTTTTTTGTTCCTTTAAACATTAGATGCTCTACGAAATGAGATGCCCCGCTTAATTTTTCTGATTCATTTCTAGACCCAACAGAATACATAACCAAAACTGTCACAGATTTTGTGTGGTCTAGTGGTACATAGCAAATCTTTGCACCATTTTTTAATTCTTGAAATTCGTACATAATTAGTTTTTCATTTTATCAGCCAAATAACTTTCTAATTCTTCAATTTTAATAATATCTTGTTTCATTGAATCTCTGTCGCGAACTGTCAAAGTTCCGTTTTCTACAGAATCAAAGTCAACAGTTATACAAAATGGAGTTCCTATTTCATCTTGTCTGCGATATCTTTTTCCGATACTTCCTGTTTCATCATACTCCACTCTATAATTTTTCAATAATTTTTCAAAAATCTCTTTTGCTTTTCCACCAAGCGGTTCCTTTTTCATAAGTGGTAAAACTGCAACTTGATAAGGTGCAATTTGTTTTGCAAATTTCATTACCACACGAGTTTCACCGTCCACTTCTTCTTCTGTATAAGCACTATCCAAAATTGCCAACATTGTCCTCTCTACTCCAAATGTTGGTTCAACTACATGTGGAATAAATTGATTTTTGTTGTCTGCCGGGTCAATATATTCTAAGCTTTGTCCAGATGCTTCTTGATGTCTTTTTAGGTCAAAATCTGTCCTGTAAGCCAACCCCCAAAGCTCTTTTCTACCAAAAGGAAAATCAAACTCTAAGTCAACTGTACGTTTTGAATAATGAGCCAAGTCTTCTTTTGCAACTTCCAAATCATAAATTCTTTCCAAATCAATTCCAACTTCTTTTGCCCAATTTTTCATAGTAGTAAGCCATTTTTCAAAAACTTCTTGCCAATCTTTTTCTTCTATAAAATACTCAATTTCCATCTGTTCAAATTCAAAAGTTCTAAAAATAAAATTACCTGTTGTAATCTCATTTCTAAAGGCTTTTCCAATTTGCGCAATTCCAAATGGAAGTTTTTTACGACTTGTTTGAGCCACATTTTTAAAATTTACAAAAATTGATTGAGCTGTCTCTGGACGAAGATAAACTACAGAGCCCTCCCCTTCTATTGCACCAATATGAGTTTGAAACATTGTGTTAAACTTTTTTACTTCTGTAAGTTCATTTCCTTCCGGACTTTTAATTCCTTTTTCTTTGATTAATTTATTCATATCTTCCATAGACATACCAAGAATTGGTTCACCCAAAATTTCTTCTAACAGATGGTCTGCCCTATAACGTTTGTGTGTTTCTTTGTCTTCTACAAGAAAATCTACAAAACCTTCTACATGCCCTGCAGCTTCCAAAACTTTTGAATTCAAAATAATTCCACCATCCATTCCAACCATATCACCTCTTTCTTCTACCATTTTTTTCCACCAAAAATCTTTAATATTTTTTTTCATTTGTACACCAAGTGGTCCGAAATCCCAGCTGTTTGCAAGTCCGCCATAAATTTCTGAACCGGCAAAAATAAAACCTCGTTGCTTACAAAGTGAAATTAATTTGTTCATTTTATCTTCCATAGAATTAGTCTGATAACAATAGACCGCAAGTAAAAAACCGCGATCTCGCGTTTTAAATATTTATTTTAAAGTTTAATTAAATAGTAGAAATATCTTCCTCCTTTTTCTCACTAATAGTTTTTATTTTATCATTGAAAACTTTTACCATTTCATCTAAAACTTCATTGTTTTTATATCTTTCGTCTTCTGAAATTTCTTTTTTCTTTTCAGCTTCGTCTACTATTCCTCTTATTTCTTCGCGTATTTTACGAATAGCAATACGAGCACCTTCAGATTTTTGATGTAATACTTTTATTAATTCTTGCCTTCTTTCTGACGAAAGCTCTGGTAAGATAATACGAAGTGATTTACCATCATTTATAGGATTTACTCCCGCAGATGAATTACGAATAGCCAAATCTACAGCTTGAATAATAGATTTGTCCCAAGGATCAATCATAATTGTTTTTGCATCCTGAACAGTGATAGAGGCCAAACCTTTCAAAGGTTGTTTTGTGCCATATGCTTCTACAATAATGTCTTCTACCAAAGAAGGTGTTGCGCGACCAATTCTTAAAGAAGAAATATCGTTAACAAAAAATTCTATTGCTTTTTCAAACTCTATTTTATGAGGACTTACGTAATCAGACATATTTTTTCTTTATATTGGGACTGCTTTTAAATACCGTTTCTATTAAAATCCCTAAATTTTGGATACGACTTTAAGAAAAAATATTTCCGATGCTCTGCAGGGCAAATATTTTTTCTTTTCGTCTCGCTCAAAATTTAGGATTTTTAATAACGAAAGTGTATTTAAAAGCAGTCCCTTATTATCTATTCACTATAGTTAAAAAAACTATGTTTTGTCAAGTGATTTTACCTAATTTTTAGGAGGAACAGTAAAACCTACATACAAAGCATCTGTAGTTCCGGAATTTGAGTATAAAACTGTTGGTAATTGTGCAGAAGGTAATTTCTTAGTCATCCAACTAATTCCACCATCGTTACTGCTATATAAAGTAGAACGCGCATTTGAGGTGGCTGCGTAGTAAACTTGTTTATCATTTTTTGGGTTAATTGCAAAACCGTAAATACTTACTCCGCCCGGAGGAGTTAAAAGTTCCATTGGACTCCAAGAAACACCGCCATCCAATGATGTTAAAATTCCATAAGTAGAAATCCAGTATAAAATATTTGATTTGTTTGGATGCAAGTAAAAACTTCTATATTCTAATCCTTTTGAAAAAGATTTGATTTCTTTTTCATAATTTACCCAAGTAGCACCACCGTCAGTAGATTTAAACAATCCACTTCTTCTGGACGCAACGTAAATTACGCCTTTATTTAATTTATCCAATTTCACTTCTCCCAAAGTTAATCCAAAACGTTTTATAGTAGACCAACTGGAGCCATTATCACTACTCCTTATCAAATCGCCATTGCTTGTAATAGCGTAAACTTCATTTTTATTATCAAAATTTGTAGCAATAGATACCACGTTTACATCAGTCCTTGTTTCTCTATAAACTTCTGTCCAGTTTCTACTACAATCTTCTGTTTTTAAAATACTTGAACCATTTGTTGCATAAATTGTACACTTATCTTCAAAATTCACAGCAACACCATAAACAAAACCACTTGTTAAAGCTGTTTGTGATTGTTGCCATGTTTTGCCATCATCATAAGAAAAAAACATTCCGTTTTCTCTAGAAGCTAAATATAAAGTATGAAAATCTTGTGGATCCTCAAAAATTCTATAAACACTAACATTATTCAATTCTTTAACCCCTTCTAGATTTGGCATTTTAGAGATAGACTGCCATTTTTCCCCACCGTCTAAAGAAGCAAAAATTCCGGCAGGACCACTATACGCACCTTCGTTTGTACCACCAGTAGGTATGCAACCCTGTCCAACCAAAACCAAAGATATAACCATAACAGTCATCGGCAATACTATTTTTTTTAAATTCATATATTTGATAGACACACTATACAATTCATTTTAGCCCATAATTTATAAATTTAGCTACAAACTATTTTCTCTTAAACACCTTATATTTTTAAGGTTTATCAATAAAAAATTGTTTTCGCTTAAATTTTATTAAATTCTAACTAAAAGCAATTGCATAATGTATCTATGGTATTAATAATAAAATATTTTCAATTAAAAGTCTCGGGTGGATATTAAATGAAATCAGATTTTTAGCCTCGGAAATACTATCATTTAACTTTATATAACTATCATAAGTTAAACCACTTTTTACACTACCAGCATTTTTTAAAAAACTACTTAAAACAAATTGCCAAACACTCAAAATATGTCTTATTTCATCTCGTTGAGCTATATGATCGGTTTTATTTCCAAAAATTTCTTCCATACAAACTCGCTTTTCGTAAAAAGGTTTGCCGAATACAGACTCAAATCTCTCTATTTCTTTTTTATAAAAATCAAATTTTTCAATATTTTCCACAAAATCAATAGCCTTTCCAGGTAAACCAAGTGATAATTCGGCTATTTCTTTTGCTTTTTCTTTGTCAATTTTTAATTCCAACAGATAATTAAAAACTTTATCTTGTTCTACTGGTTCAAAATGTACAACCTGGCAACGAGAAATAATAGTACTAGGCAGTTCGTCTAAATTTTCAGTGATTAAAAATAAGACTGTTTCTCCTTTTGGTTCTTCTAAAGTTTTTAAAAGTGCATTACTCGTAATACTATTCATTTTGTGAGCATTATTAATTATAGCAATTTTATAACCTTTTACAAAACTTTTTTGTGATAAAAAATTTATTAAGTCTCTTATCTGGTCAATGCTTATCCCCTTTTTTGTTTTTCCTGTTTTTTGATCTATTTCTTGTTCAACAAAAGAAAAACCAAATTCTTTATGTAAATTTTCAACAGAAGAATTTAATAATTTTGATGCAATCTGCATAGCTACCGCTTTTTTACCTAAACTTTCCAAACCAACAAAAAGATAGGAGTGTCCAAGTCTACCTTTTTCTAAAACATTATCAAAAAAATTCATTATTTTTTCATGTCCTAAAATATCCATAAATTAAAAACTTAATGAATGCCAAACCTCTTTGGCGCTTTTTTGCCAAGAAAACAATTTTGCTTGTTCCAAACCGGATTTAATATTTTTTTCACGAATTTCATTGTCAGATAAAAATATTTTAATTGTATCTACTATATTTTGAACATTTTTTGCATCACACGCCAAAGCAAAACCTCCGGAAACTTCCTCCAAACTACTTTCTTTTGAAATCACAGCCGGTACTCCACTTGCAAAAGCCTCTAAAACCGGTATTCCAAAACCTTCATACAAACTTGGAAATACAAAAACTTCTGCACCACTTAAAATAAAAGGTAAATCTTTAGATTCAACCCAACCAAGTTTTTTAATGTCTTTTTTATTTTCACTTTTTTCTATTTTTTCCTCGACCTGTTCATGTCCAAACCCATTTCCGCCAACCAAAACTAAACTTAAATCATGCATTTTTTTGTCTTTTTTTAAAATTTCAAAAGCCTCAATAATTCTTGTTGTATTCTTTTTTGTTTCAATTCTACCCGTACTCAATAGATATGGTTTTTTAATATTATACTCTCCCAAAATATAATCAATCTGCCCTAAATCTTTTTCTATTTCAAAATTTTCATTTATGCCATGTGGAATTACAATTATTTTTTTGATATTTTCATCCCCAAAAACTTTTATTAATTCTTTTTTTACAAACTCACTCGGCACAAAAATCTGCCAAAGTTTTTTTAGGGCTTTTTTTGCAGACCACAAAGAATACCATCTTTCAAAAGAATTGTAGCTCTCTGGAAATTTATGTGCCGCAATATCGTGTACAGTCATTACAGTCTTTTTTGGATGGATAAAAGGAAAAACATGAGCAGGAATAAATAGAACATCCGGTCTGTGAAAAATCATTTCCAAACTCAAACGAATCTGTGTCCAAAACCTTTTTGGAAACCAATGTAAAACTTTCTCCTCCCAATTTTCTGGCAAATCAGACAAATTACCAACCAACGGTTTGTTTGTATATAAAACAACTCTTTCAGTAGAAGGAATTATTTTTTTTAATTCCTGAATTGTATTAAATGCATACCATTCTACTCCGGTTTTTTGCAAGTTATTAGCACGCGAAGCATCAATTCCTATTTTCATAATTACAAAATAATATACAATGTAAATTATATTTTTATAATCCTTTTCTAATTCTAACCTTCTGAACACTTGAAATTTTTGGACTAATTTATTTTTTAAACTTATAATTTTCTGAGAATACAGAAAATAATTAATTTAGCGAACTGCGGTTAATTAAATAAG
>CAZHUL010000050.1:0-4501 GCA_964535435.1 uncultured Gammaproteobacteria bacterium
GGAATCCAGAAACGTTGATTCAAACTGGATCCCCAATCAAGTTGGGGATGACAGAAAAACAAAAAAACGTTCCAAATAGAACATTTTTATTGTGTGTTTTGGTGAATTGTTGAGGGGGATCCCTCTCTTCGCTCAGGATGACGCTTTATTATCACGTCATTTCAAATGGAACGTTTTCTCATCACGTCATATTAAGCAAAACGAAGTGGAGTCGAAATATCCCCTTTCGATATCACAAAGTATTCATAATAAAATAAAACATAAGTTCCTTCTTTCCCTACTTAATCTGCTATTTCTATTCATACCTTAAAGCCTCAATAGGGCTCTTTTTGGCAGCTTGTCTGGCTGGGAAAATTCCAAAAAACAGTCCAACAGCACCAGCCACACCAACCCCCAGAACGGCAGAAGAGATAGGAAATACAAAATCCCAGTTCAAATTTGCAAATTTACTCAAACCTAAGGCTACAAGAAATGAAAGGACTCCCCCAAAAAATACCCCAATCAAGCCACCAAAAGCAGTCAAAAGCACAGATTCCAACAAAAATTGAGTTAAAATGTCTTTATAAGTAGCGCCTATTGCTTTTCTTAAGCCAATTTCCCTTGTTCTCTCGGAAACAGAAACAAGCATAATGTTCATAATACCAATTCCCCCCACAACCAACGAAATCGCCGCCACAGCAGTCAAAAGTAGCGTCAACACTCCAGTTACAGTACTTACCATTTCCATTGCGTCTGCCTGCGTTGTGACATAAAAATCATCTTTATCTGGATCATCTATATTGTGTAGTTCCCGCAAAGTTAATTCTATATCTCTTACCACTTGTGGCACTATTCTTTCATTTTCTGCTCGCACATCTATTTCATGAAAATAGTCAATTCCAAGTAAATACTTTTGAGCGGTAGAATAAGGAACTAAAGCCATCTCATCTAAATTAAAAAATGCCACCGTTCCACTCTTTGGAAAAACACCAATAACACGAAAATTTCTGTCTTTTATTCTTACTTTTTGCCCCACAGCATCAGAATCCCCAAAAAGTTTTTCTCTAACATCGTCCCCCAAAACTACTACACTCGCATTTTGACGAATATCATCTTCTGTAAAAATAGATCCTTTTTCTGGATAAACACCTAAAATATCAGTAAAAATCCCCGTACCTCCTACAATTGTTGTTCTTTCTGATTCATTTTCAAAGATAATAGGTGCAACCAAAACAACCTGTGGCATAATATCTTTAATTCCCGGAACATTCGCTGGGTTTTGTAGAGCTTCCACATCTTTTTCAGTTAAAGAATCGGTAAACATTTCCAAAATTCCAGTAGGCCCACTTGGTTGACGTCCAGGATTTATAGCAATTGTCTGCCCACCCATTCCCCTAATTTCACCCAAAATTAATTCCTCTGCCCCTTTTCCAAGGGACATAATCATAATAATTGCCGTAATTCCAATTACAATACCCAAAATAGTGAGCAAAGATCTAGATTTATTCACTTTTAAACCATTCAAGGCTGTTTTTAGACTTTCTCTAAATAACATAAGTAAGAAATAAGGATTAAGTTCTAAGAATTAAGTTAGAATAGTACAAAAAGAAAATCATGTTTAGTTTATTTTTGTTTATTTTGGTGAAATAAAGCTGGAGATATTTCGACTTAGCTCAATATGACGTTTTTAATGTCCATTTTTCCCCGACTTTCGACTTTTTACTTTATGGACTTTATAGGCTTTCTACTTTTTCTATTTTGTAAAATTATCAATAGCGTGCAACCTTCCACTTACTTTTTTATCGCTCTCTATCTTTCCATCCATAACTTTTACTATTCGCTCGGCATGTTGAGCTGTTCTACTTTCGTGAGTAATTAAAACAATAGTGTGCCCACCCTCATCGTGTAGTTTTTCTATAATTTCCATTATTATTTGCCCAGATTTAGAATCCAAATTTCCAGTAGGTTCGTCTGCAAAAATAATCTCTGGTTCATTTACCAAAGCTCTAGCAATAGCAACACGCTGTTTTTCTCCTCCGGAAAGTTGAGAAGATAGATGATTTACCCTGTGAGACAAACCGACAGATTCAATAGCTTTTAGGGCCATTTCATGCATTTCTCTAGGTTTTTTATTTGAATAGTATAAAGGAAGTTTTACATTGTCTAATACTGTAGTTTTAGGTAATAAATTAAAAGCCTGAAAAACAAAGCCCATTTTTTCATTTCTTAATCTTGCCAGTTCATTATCCGAATAAGTTTCTACGGATTTTCCATCAAATTTATATTTTCCTCCAGTATGCAAATCTAAAAGCCCAATTATATGCAAAAGTGTAGATTTTCCAGAACCAGATGGGCCTATAATTGCTAGAAATTCCCCTTTTTTAATATAAAGAGAGGCCCCTCGTAGAGCCTGTGTTCCATCTTCATAAGTTTTTTCTAGATTTTGTGCTTCAATTAGAAATTCCGTCGTCATATTATTCTTCTGCAATAAAAATTATAACTTTTTGACCTTCTTCTATTCCACTAGTAATTTCTATATTTCCATCTACGCCACGAATTCCTGTTTCAACTACGACCTCTATAATAACCTCTTCTTGTAAAATTCGAACATATTTACCACCATTTCTTGTAATTACAGCTCTTTGAGGAATTGAAATTACATTTTCTTTTGTTTTATTTACAATATCTATATTTGCCGTCATTCCCGAACGAATTCTCTCGTCTTCTTCTACAAAATTAAACTTTGTTTTATAAGTTGCCACACCTTCAATTATTGTTTCGGCTGGATCTATAAAAGAAACAACAGCATCAAAACGAGTATCACTTCCATAAGCATCCAAAGTCACCTTGGTCATATTTCCAATAGCAACACTAGAAATGTCCACCTCTGGAATATTTGCTTCAAT
Organism: uncultured Gammaproteobacteria bacterium; assembly: GCA_964535435.1. Taxonomy (GTDB): domain Bacteria; phylum Patescibacteriota; class Patescibacteriia; order Magasanikbacterales; family UBA922; genus JAKITS01. The sequence goes on from CAZHUL010000050.1 coordinate 2,886, forward strand.
CTCATATTTTACCTCAGAAATAAGAGTAATTACAGGAGTATTTGCTGTTACAATCTCCCCTTTTTCTATTGCTACTTTTGTAACAACTCCTTTTATTGGTGAAATTATTAAATCTTTGGAATATTGAGCTTGTAAATTCTGTATATTTGCTCTTGCAGCACTAACACTCGCTTTTTGTGCATTTATTTGTTCTGTGGAATAGCCAGATTTTTTAATATTTAAATTATCTTTTTCAATTGCAAGGGTGTTTTCTGCTAAACTAACAGCCATTTGTGCAGTAAGAATAGAGCTGGGATTTGTAGCTTTTTGTACTTGAATTGCCAATTGCTTTATTGTTAAATTATAAATTTCAGTTGAGATATTTGTTTTTGTACTATCTACGGAAGCTTTATCTGTAGCTGTAAAATCACTTGTTATTTTAATTTTTTCTACTGCAGACAATACGTCTTGAAGTGCATTTATAGCCTCTGCAGAAGAATTTTCTATATCTGTTCTGTCTTGAGTGATTATTGCTTTTTGAACTTCTCCATACGCACCACCTGAAAGTGGACTTATATATTCAGAAAGCCAGTTTCCGGCTGACGCACCAAGCAAACTTTGGAGTGCAACAGACTGACGATTTGCTAAATCTAAAACAGTAGAATCATTAAGAGAACCATAATAAGTAGATTGGATATCTGCGATAAAAACTAAAGCATTTTTACCGGTTCCTACTGCTTTTTGTGCAGTTACAAGTGTTGTACTATATGAATTATCCAAATCTGCCTCAGCCTTAGCTTTTACATTTACTAAATTTTCTTGTGCTTCCAATAAATTTCTGTTTGCATTAGCAATTTTGGTTTCAGACAATTGAATTTCTTCTGGTCTTGTTCCCATTTCTAATTCAGCAAGTCGTGCCAATTCGCTATCCAAATTTGCCTTTGCTTGAACTATTTGTGCTGCTAGAATAGGATTAGAAATTGTGGCCAAAACCTGACCAACCTGAACTTCTTCACCAACCTCAGCATTTATTATATTAATTTTTCCTGATTTTTCAAAAGCCAGATCAACCTGCTCACTAGAAATTACCTTTCCTGTCGCACTTACTTCTTGAGAGATATTTGTTTTTTCTGCAACGATAAATCTATAAGGTAAAACTTTTGGTCTTGTTAGATAATAGGCAGAAACAGAAGAGCCCAAAATTAACAAAATGCCAAAAATTATTAATGGTTTTTTAAATTTACCTAAAGTCATAGCTTTTATTTTATTACATTTTAGTATACCATTTTCTAGAAAAATCGTAAAAATATCAAAAATTATTTTTTCAATTGACAAAAACAGAAAAATAAGCTATTATTTCCAATGAATACGATTATAAAAGTAGTCAAAAAAATGCTTCCATAGTTCAACGGATAGAACACTGGCCTTCTAAGCCGGCGATGTAGGTTCGATTCCTACTGGAGGCACAAATGGGTTTACAATAGCCCAAACAGGAGGATTTTATTCATAATCTAAATTTATATGTACACAGTACCTATATTGATCGTAGTTATATTGTTAATTAGTATTCGTCAGATCAACGAATACCAAAGAGGAATAAAGTTTCAATTTGGTAAATTTTCAAAAGTTTTGAATCC
>CAZHUL010000050.1:4601-6080 GCA_964535435.1 uncultured Gammaproteobacteria bacterium
CGTGAAAAAAGAGCTGTAATTATCAAATCTACCGGAGAGGTATTGGCAGCAGAAAACTTGTCAATAGCCGCTAAAATGCTAGCTGGCTCTCCAGGCGCATTACACCTAAGAACTTTAAATACTTTAAACGACTTAAGTTCAGACCAATCAAACACAGTTATATTCGCGATTCCACTAGAAATCCTAAGAGCCTTTGAAGGAGGATCTGGAATAAATACGGAAAGTCTTAAATCTATAGCAAAGAAAACAGGAAAATTACTTTAAGAGAAAAAATAAAAACAGATCCATTTGGGTCTGTTTTTATTTTTAGGGACGTCTACTTAAAAAAGTTAGAAATATTTTAATACGTTAATTTTCATTAATCGCCTTACTTACAAGTTCCACAGCTAAAGCTTCGTCTTTATATGTTAATACAAAACCTGGAGCAATACGCTTAGCTGATGGCTCCATATCATTTATATCTTTGTTTGCCTCGTCTATTTTTACCCAAACAGTACGCCCTTTTTCACTATTTTGGTTTGAAAAAGGAACCCTTTCAAAACCATCCTTTTCTGGATTGTAAACCTCGGCAAATCCTTTTATTAAACCCGCTTGCTCTAAAAGAGAATCATCTATTTTGGTTGTTTGTGCAAAACGCATTTCTCCGCCTTTTGATACACACCCTTTATAACCTTGAACAGACAGAGGTAAAGCTACGTCACCCTCAGCCACAGGAACAGTTCCATTAGCTTCAAGTTTATCTATAGTCACCCTTTTTGTTAATTCCTCTTTACAGGCGTCAAAATTTTCTAGACTATATGAACCTAACTCATTCATAATCCTTTTTCTATCTTCGATATATCCTTTAGGATCATACCCTGGATAACCAGACTCATGACAAGATGCAGCCAAAACAAGATAAACACGTGTTTGTGCATCTGAAGAAGATTTTAATTGTCCAGCTGATTCCCAAGGGCCTTCCTTATGTAATTTAGCAATTAATGGCCAAATATTTTCAACAGAAGTTCCTTCTTCTTTAGCAATTTTTTCCACTAATGGGAGGGTATCTCGGACAGCCATCATACCAGCAGGATCTAAACCAAACTTAACACGACCTTCCAAACCCGCAAGCCCTTGCTCTTCTGCAATTTTTTTTAAATCATTTGTATCATTTTCAATTGTCATTTGTTCTTGTGGATCTATCTGGCTTTCAAAATTATTCTCTATAGACATAGGGCAATATAGATTAAAAATTAGAGGTTACACAAACAGTATTATAAATTAAAACAAAAAATAGTGGTAAAAAACGTTTATTTTTTTTCATAAAATAACAAAAGTAAAATATAAAAACTAATTAAATTATATCAAAAATAGCGTAAACTAACAATTTATCTAAAAAGGTTAGAACTTAAAAAAATGACTTTTCAAAACAAAAAACCCCTGAAATGAACCGTACCCCAAAAAGTGGACACGAAAATGTCTGCTTTTTTTGTGTTCAAA
>CAZHUL010000051.1:0-3625 GCA_964535435.1 uncultured Gammaproteobacteria bacterium
TCGCTGTATTATGCCACATTTATCACTTTTCAGCCTACTGTTTTGTCTATTAACCTTTAATAAGTTCGTCGAGTTTTGTTGGGTTGTGTCTCGCAAAATATTCTATTCTATTGGCAGATTTATGGGCATCATTATAACATAAGCCTTTAGCCATTAAATTTCTTTCATGCAGTTCGTGTAAAAGAACAAATTTTCTATCTCGAAGTGCCAAATCATCATCCAGCCAAACTTCATTTTCTGGCACAAATTTATAAACTTTATCATGTCCACCTTCTGTAAAATCAATAAAAAATAAATCCCGTACCAATTCTCCATTTATAATCCAAATCTTTATTTTTCCAGAATATTTTTTCAATAATTTTTTGTGTATTTTTTCAATTACTTCTTTTTTACCTTTCTTATGAATTTTAACAAAAAGTTTTGATTTTTTTCTTTCTTTTTTTTCTAATTTATCAGCCTCGCCCAAAGCATCTCCATAATTTTTTCCTTTAGCCATTAATTTATGCTCTAATAATAAATGATCTATAAAAAAATTCTCTTCATTTGGGCTGTTTTCTTTGTCTAGCCAAAATTCATTTTTAGGAATTTTTTTAAATCTAAAATGCTGACCAAAATTTGTAAATTCACGGTCTATATTTTTTCTAACATAAACACCATCTACAACCCAAACAGTTATATCTCCCCTTTCATCAATCTTTTTAATGTATGGTTTTTTCATAAAATATGAAACAATTTTTTATAAATACAAAACTTACTAAACTAATTATACATTAATATAATAAAAAAAGCCCACTGTTTCCAGTAGGCTTTAGGGAAAAAAACTTACAATTCGTTTAGGTAGAATCCGGCCGCATAGGCATTGGAATCTTGTGTGTAATAATGAAGATCGTCGATATCAGCATCTATAACCTCACTATTATTCACACAATATTCCACGCTTCCATTGATGTGAACGATTGGGTAATTTTCATTACCACTTATCATTTCAACGCCATGCCAACAACCCCCTCCTCCTCTTAAAACACAAAAAATATTTACAAATGCCTGACAATAGTCATAAGTCTGAAAAACCACTTCGGGGATATCCGTCGAAAAAGTAGCAAATTCTTGTCCCAAAAATGGGATATATCTAGAATCAGTCCAATAATCTTCACCGCCGGTACGCACCCAATTTGTACACCACACACCAATGACATAGGTTTGTGGCATAATATAGGGTGAAAAAGCAAACTCCTCCACAGACAAAACTTCGTCTGTATAAAAATCTCTTTCGGTGATCTCGTCACCGGTCCAACGGAAAGTTACATGCCTGAAACCATCTTCTGGAAGGACTGGATCTGTCCAGTCACAGAATCTTGTTTCAACCACATCAGCATCACCGAGCTCAGACGAAATGTCTGAATAGGAAGCACCCTCTTCTACTCCGACATCTACAATTGTGGCCTCTTCGAGCGCTCCACACCCGCTATGTGAACAAAAACCCTGATCACAACCTGTGACGAGCAACAACAACGAAAAGACAACAACAAACTTTGCGTTCATAACGAATTTCCTTTTTTTGAGAGAACTGTAATAGAAAGAACGAATAGCAGATATTATCACAAACCACATCCAAAGTCAAGAATTTAACCCAATTTTAATCACTATACTGTACCAACGACCCTTTAAAATTCAAATAAGCGTTTTTATAATACTCGTAAGATTCTTTATTACTATACTTTATCCCAAATACTTGGTGCACTACAGCTGGAGTCACCTGTTCCTTAATTGAAACAAAAGAACGATAATACGAACCATCTTTTGCTTTAACCGTCACCCAACTAGTAATCTTATAATCGCCAAAAAATGCTGAATTTTCTTCGTCAAAAATCTCTTCTTTGTCTTCACTTACCAATTCTTCTGTAGAATCAATAGACATATAACCCGGATCATCTCCAGCCCAAAGAGGTGAATAAACATAAAACTCTACTTTATCATCTGGAGATAAAAAATATGCTTCATCAGTATTTACTCTTTTTTTCAAATTATCTGCAGAATTTGTATTTTTAACAACAGGATTTAAAGGTCTGGCAACAAATTCTTTTGGATACCCAATATCAAACCAACTTCCTCTGTAAATACTAGTTTCATAAGTATAATCCTGAGTTTGGTTACTTAAATCTGGTTTATAATCATTATTTTCAATATTTTTCTGTTCTATTAACTCAACAGATTCTAAATTATTTACAACCTCTTTTGCAGGTGAATTACAACCAACTCCCAACAAAATCAAAAACAATAAAAACACAAATATACTTTTTCTTTTCATAAAACATTTAATAAAATAATGACTTAAATATAGTTTAACAAACTAATTTCATTATTAATAAGAAAAATAAAGCCACACTAAACCTATTATCATTCCAATAATAGTTAAAGCTAGAAAAAAACTACCAATACGAATCAAAAGGAAACTAAGTTTACCTCCCCAATCCGCTAAATCATTGTGTAAATTACGTCCAACAAAAAATTCATACCAATACAATAGATAAAAATTGATAAAAATGAACCAAACTGGTACATCTTCTTTCATTTTAGTATGTAAAAGAGGGAATCTATAAATTTTTTCAACTTCTATGTTAGTAAAAATTGCAAGAACAAAAATTGACACCAATAAAATTGACATCCCCACCAAAAGTAACCACAATTTTTTCTTAATTTTTATTTGTTTAACAAACCACTTTTTCCAATTCATAAAGAATAAAAACTTAATTTAAAGTATAACATAAGTCATGCTAACAAAAAACATCGCCATTTAAAGCGATGTTTTTTTATTTGAGCGGTAAACCAGATTCGAACTGGCGACCTCCTCCTTGGCAAGGAGGCGCTCTAGCCAACTGAGCTATTACCGCACTTTGTAGCGGGGGTCGGACTCGAACCGACGACCTGCGGGTTATGGGCCCGCCGAGCTGCCAACTGCTCTACCCCGCGATATAATAAAATGTATTTAGAAACAACTTAATCATTTCTAAAAGAATAATACCAGACTTTAATAAAAAAATCAAGTCTTTCTATTATAAAAACCAACTGCTTGTTCAATATTTATAAAACCATCTGATTTTATAAGTTCAACCAACTCTCTATTTATTTCCCCTATTGTTTGTGGGCCATTATAAATCATGCCAGTAATTAATTGCACCAAGGATGCCCCTCTTTTTATTTTTTCATAAGCGTCCTCTGCAGAAAAAATTCCGCCAACCCCAACAATCACTAATTTATCTCCATATTTTTTGTAAGTTTGAGAAATTAATTCATTAGAAAGTTTTTTGGTTGGCTCACCACTTATTCCGCCTTTCATATTTTCTGTAATTTTATCTTTTAGTGTTTCATCTTGAAAATTTTTGTTTAAATTTCCAATAATAACCCCATCAACTTCATAATGAATGGCAGTCTCTAAAAGCTTGTCAAACTCTTCCCAAGATAGGTTGATTGGCATCTTCAAAAAAATAGGTTTTTTGTTTTTTAAGATATAAACTTTCTCCAAAAGTTTTGATAATTTTTCTGGTTTTATAAAAGGCTCCCCTCCAAAAGTGTTTGGACAAGAAATATTTAAAGTATAAAAATCTCCAACACCACTTTCCAATAC
>CAZHUL010000051.1:3635-6025 GCA_964535435.1 uncultured Gammaproteobacteria bacterium
TTCTAAATAATCATTTACACCCGCTTCTAAATCAACAGTTTTTGCACTATTAGTTTTTCCTATGGAAATTCCTTTTATAAAGTTAGCTTCTTTAGTTTTTTTCAATCTTTCTATAATTTTTTCAACTCCATCATTTTTTAAACCATAATAAACAACAAGTGCCTTAGACTTTATTAGTCTATGCAATCTTGGTTTTGGGTTTCCTGCATATGGCTCATCTGTGACTGTACCAACTTCCATAAAGCCAAAACCTACATCTTTTAGAATATCAATAAGTTGAGCATTTTTATCAAAACCGGCAGAAAGACCAACGGGATTGATAAACTTTATACCTAAAATATTTTGTTCGAGCTTAGAATTTTTATAATCAAAAAGTTTTCTTGTAAAAAATTTAGTTATTTTAAATTTTCCTAAAAAATTTCCTATTTTTATAAAAATATTATGAACAAATTCCGGATCAAAGCGAAAAAAAATAGGTTTGCAAACTTTTTGGTAAATCTTTTTTATACAATAAGTTTTATGTTTTGACAACATTTGAAGAATAAAGACACTATTTAGTGTCAGTTTGAGCGGGCGACCGGAATCGAACCGGCATCATCGGCTTGGAAGGCCGAGATAATAACCATTATACGACGCCCGCATAATATTTTTTAAATTTTTAAATAAACAAGATTTGTGAAGGCCGAGATAATATGGAACTTTTCAGACTCCATCTTATAATAATCTTAAATAACATGGTAAATTTTACCTTCTTAAGTGTTTTTTGTCAATAGAAATTATTTTTTATCTAAAAATTTATTGTTTTGAAAAACCAAAACAACCATAACAACAACAGCCACTAAAATACTTTGAAAATACCAACCTACTCCAACTGCCATACCAATTGCAGCGGCAACCCACATTCCTGCTGCTGTTGTTAGTCCTTCGATAGAATCGCCTTTATGCAAAATAGCACCTGCACAAATAAAACCAATACCCGTCACAACTTGTGCCGCAACACGCCCAGGATCGCCAAATTCAAATGCTTGTCTTGAAATCATGGTAAACACCGCAGAACCTAAACTTACAAGCGCAAAAGTACGCATACCAGCAGCTTTTCCAATACGTTGGCGTTGAATTCCGATGACTGATCCTAACAAAGCAGACAAAAAAAGTGCAAAAGTTAATTCTAAATATCCCATAAACTTGAAATTTATATTAATTTAGGTTAGTATATCACATAATATGAATCAATTTGAACACATAGCAAAAAATAAAAATAATTTTATTTTACGCGCAAAAATAATAGAAATAATAAGAACCTTTTTTAAAGAAGAAGGTTTTTTAGAATTGGATCCCCCAACATTGATTAAATACCCAGACTCAGAACCCCATTTATCGCCCGTTCCAGTACAAATTCAAAATGAAAAAAAAGAAAAGTTCCAAGGTTATTTACATACATCTCCAGAATATACTATGAAAAAAGCTTTGGCTGGTGGGATGAATAAAATTTTTGCAATTACACATTGTTTTCGTGATTGTGAATTTTTTGGTGGTCACCATAATCCTGAATTTACAATGCTAGAATGGTATAGAACAGAAGAAGATTTTTATAAAATAATGGAAGATTGCGAAAACATTTTTAAACTAATAGCAAAAAAAATTGGAATTTCAAAAATTGGTAAGATAGAAATTGAAAAAAACTGGAAAAAGATATCAATGAAAGAATTATGGCAAAAATATGTTGGTGTAAACCTGGATGATTATTGTAAAACAAAACAAATGTACGAACTTTGTAAAAATTTAGGTTTTAAGCCAGAAAAAAATGAACCTTTTGAAGATTTATTTTATAGAATTTTCCTAAACAAAATAGAAAATAATTTAGGAAAAAATGTTCCAACAATAATTTATAATTATCCTGTCCAAATGGCATCACTCGCAAAAATTTCTAATGAAAACCCAAAATATGCAGAGCGTTTTGAACTTTATGTAAATGGAATGGAATTAGCAAACGCTTTTTCTGAATTAACTGACGAAAACGAACAAAGAAAAAGGGCAAAAAAAGATAATCCAAGTTTTGGAATTGATGAAGAACTTATAAATGCCGTAGAAAAAATGCCAAAATCCGCAGGGATTGCTTTAGGAATTGATAGACTTGTAATGCTTTTTGCAGGCTGTGAAAATATTGAAAATGTACTACTAATTTCTGCAAACGGGCTGTTTGACTTGAAAAATTAGACCATTTTGTGTATTCTAATACTAAAAGGAATTGTCACCAAACACACTTTCGTTAGCAAAATTTCTAAATTTTGAGCGAGACGAAAAGAAAAAAAATTTACCCTGTTTAAGTCGCGAAAATGTTTTTTCTTAAAGTCGTAGCAAAAATTTAGAAATTTTAGTAGAAATGGTGT
>CAZHUL010000052.1:0-5881 GCA_964535435.1 uncultured Gammaproteobacteria bacterium
ATTTAAAAAATTAGAAAAAGAAGAACGTTTTAAAAATTCTATTTCTGATTTTTATCCTTGTGTTATGGATAAGACGATAAAGACGGGTTTTGATAGACATTATGTATACCATACTGCATGGGCGGCGCGAAAAGTAGTAGAAATAAAACCAGAATTTCATACAGACATTTCTTCAAGTTTATATTTTTCTGGTATTGTTTCTGCTTTTGTTCCTGTTAAATTCTATGATTATCGTCCAGCAGATTTAGAATTATCTAATTTTTCTAGTAACGAGGCAGATCTTTTGAAACTACCTTTCAAAACAGAAAGTATTAAAAGTCTTTCTTGTATGCATGTGGTAGAGCACGTTGGCTTGGGTAGATATGGCGAAAAACTAGATTACGAAGGGGATTTAAAAGCTATAAATGAATTAAAAAGAGTATTATCACTGGGCGGTAGTTTGTTTTTTGTTGTGCCTGTTGGGGCTAAAGCAAAAATAGAATTTAACGCACATCGTATTTATACTCCAGAAATGGTAAAAGATTATTTTAGCGATTTAGAACTAAGAGAATTTTTCTTGATTCCAGAAAAGAGTGGTGGGGGAATGGTAAATCCAGAAAAAGAAGTGTGGCTTAAAGAAGATTATGCTTGTGGGTGTTTTTGGTTCACTAAAAAATAACCTTTATTAAATTTGTTTAAATAGTATTTATGACTAATCCTTTTGTTAGCGCTTTCTTATTTGGGATTTTTATATTAATTTCTTTTTTTGGTTGGGGTTGGCTGATGATGTTTTTGTTGCGTTTCCAAAAAAAAGTAGATTTAGGGTGGCAAGGTGTATTAGGTCTTTGTTTGAGTATATTTATTGGTGGAATTTTAAATCTAACAGATCAAATTAGTAGAAATTTAATTTTAACCTATCTAACTGTTGGTTTTTTTATATTTATTTTTTCGTTGTTTAAAAATAGAAAAGTATTTTTACAACAATTACTTTATTGGTGGAATAAAATTAAAATCAACAAGTTTTTTGCGGTATTATTTATAATCTTAATCTCATTAGTTTTAGTTCGTTATGCCTCGTCGGTTGGTTTAGTTAATTCTTATAATTTAGATGACCAAGCTGGGTACATGGTTTTCCCGGTCAAAATGTTAGAGACCGGTAGTTTGGGCAACGATCCTTTTTCCGAGAGGAGAATAGTTTCATCACTTGGTGGTAAATATTTTTTAGATACTTTTACCTTATCTGGAGCGAGTTTCGCAAATTTACATCTAATGGATAAGGGGGTTAGTTTCATAATATTTTTATTTTTGTTGGCGGGCTTATTAAGGGAGAAAAAAGTTGGCACAGGTTTTTCTTTAGCAGTTTTGTTGCTGGCTGTTATTATTCCACCTCCTTCCGTTAATATTACCAGCACCTATACTGCTGTTATTTTATTTTTAGCTTTATTCCGATTTTTTGTGGAAGAAAATCAACAAGAAAGTAGTTTTTTAAGAATTTGTACTCTTGTTGCACTTACTGTCACTGTTAGTATTTTAAAATCAAACCTTGTTTTCCCAAGCGCTGTATTATTTGTAGGTTATTTTGTGATAAGTTTAAAAAACTACAACATAAAGAAAGTTGGTAAAGAGTTTGCCTCTGCTTCTGTTTTATTTATATTGATTTTGTTGCCATGGATGGTTTCAATGAAATATTCATCTGATACGTTTTTTTATCCATTTTTGGGAAAAGGGTATGAAGGGTCAGCGTATGGTACTTTCTTAAGCCATTACTTTGAATTTAATTTATATGGCTTTATGCGACTCGGGTCAGAAATAGTTGCTGGCTTGGGCTTATTTTTACCTTTTATTTTTCTACTTTTTTTATGGTTTAAAGCTAAAGCGAGTAAAAATAAAAATTACGTATTACTTAGTTTGATTTCAGCTTTGGTTGGAATCTTGGCAATGATATACGGAATTGGAGGATATTCTTTGTATCATTATAGTTTCACTTTTGTATTACCGGCAATTTTGTTTTCTTTAGTAATACTTTTCTCAGAAGAAGATGTACTTTCTAAAATGCCAAAAGTTTCCGGTATTTTCTTGGCTTCTTTGGTCTTGGTATTTATGTTTGGTGTATACATTCAAAAAAATACAATCCTTTTAGAATCTGTGAAGCAAACTGTAATTGCAGAAAAATATGCAATTTCAGAAGGTAGTTCAAACTCTACTTTGTTTGGAAAAAATTTTATTCCACTAGAGGAACTAGATCAGTATAAGGCTTTGCAACTGGCTGTTCCACCGGGTGAAATAATTTTGTCGCGCTTAGATAGAAATTTCCTTTTTGATTTTAACCGTAACCAGATTTATATAATAGATATTCCAGGCGGAGCAAGTTTACCACCAGGAATGCCAAGTTTTTTGGGGGGTGAAAAGTTAGCGGAATATTTTGTCTCAAAAGGGCTTAATTACATTGTATATTCTTATGGTAACGAAGCTAATTTTAAATATGCTTCTGTTAGTACCATGCTTCGCCCCCATGTAAATCCATTATTAAGGACAGAAGTACAACATAGTTTGGATTTTCAAGATAGTTTAATGGAGCTTTACAAAACCAGAGAAGTAGTTTACGATGACGGTAAGAATTTTGTGCTAAATTTAAGTAATAAGAGGTAAAAATATGCAAAATAAAAAGGTCGCAATATTCATAGTTGCTTATAATGCAGCTTCTACTATTGTGGGTGTTTTAGAGAGGATCCCTAAGGAAATTTGGGAAATGGTAGAAGAAGTTTTTATTTTTGATGATGCAAGCCAAGATAGGACTCAATTCTTAGCAGAAGAATGGAAGAATTTTAATGGTGTAGAGAAGCTTACTATTATTCGTCATTCTGTAAATCAGGGTTATGGTGGTAATCAAAAACTTGGTTATCAATATGCTATAAAAAAGGGTTGTGATGTTGTGGTTTTATTACACGGAGATGGTCAGTATGCCCCAGAAGTTTTGCCAGAAATTCTATCTCCACTTTTAGAAGATAGAGCGGAGGCAGTATTTGGTTCTCGTATGATGAAAAGTGGTTCAGCTAGAGCTGGTGGTATGCCACTTTATAAATATGTTGGAAATAAAATTTTAACTAAATTTGAGAATTGGTCTACTGGTGCGAGTCTTACAGAGTGGCATTCTGGTTACAGAGCTTACAATCTTAAAGCTTTGGGTCAAATTCCGTTTCATCTTAATACAAGTGATTTCCATTTTGATAGTGAAATTATAATACAATTATTAGATAATAAATTTCGTATTGTAGAGGTTCCAATTCCTACTTATTATGGTGATGAGATTTGCTATGTAAATGGTATGAAATATGCTGGTAATCTATTTAAAGTGATTATGCAATACAAAATGCATAAAATAGGCTTACAATCCAATCAAAAATTTGCTTCCAATGTTAATAATTATGAAATAAAAAAATCTCCATTTTCAAGTCATATGTTGATTTTGGACGAAATAAAACCTAGAAGTAGAGTTTTAGATTTGGGGTGTGAAGCAGAAATGACTAAAAATTTACTACAAAAAAAGTGTGTGGTTACTGGAGTAAATATACACTTTATAGAAATTGAGGGTATAAAAAAATTCGTAGTTCAGGATTTGGAAAATCCTATATCTTTGCCGGAAGATGAAAAATTTGATTACATAATTTTGGCAGATGTTTTGGAACATTTAAGAAATGCACAGTATCTTCTTTCTGAATGCAAAAAATATTTAGCCCAGGAAGGGAAGATAATTTTATCTACGGGCAATATCGCTTTATGGGTGATGAGGCTGTCTTTACTTTTTGGGAAATTCAATTATGGCCGACGGGGAATTTTAGACGAAACTCATGTTCGTTTGTATACTTTAAATAGTTTTGTGTCTTCAATAAAACAGGCTGGTTTGTCCATAGTTTCTATAAAAGGGTCAAGCATTCCTTTCGAATTACTATTTCCACAACATTCTAAATCTGGATATGTGCAAGGAATTACGTGGATATACTCAAAGTTCGTTAATCTTTGGAAATCTATGTTTGCATATCAATTTATTATTGTTGCGGAAAACTTAACCAATACTCAAGAAGAAATTCTTAAAATAGAAGATTTTAAGAATTAAAATAATAAGTTTACCATTGTATGATTATTGTAAAAATTAAAGGTGGTTTGGGTAATCAAATGTTCCAACATGCTCTTGGTAAACGTTTGTCTTTGGATTGGGGGCAGGAATTAAAATACGACTTATCTTGGTTTAAAAACATAAAAAATGGGGAGACTACTAGAGTATTGGGAATTAGTGACTTTAATATTGATATTAGAGAAGCAACACAAATAGAAATAAAAAAAAATACCCCCAATATATTTTTTATATTTTTAAATAAAATAAAAACAAGGTTAAACAAAAATATCTTTTTTAAATTTAATCCCAGGTTAATTAAAAAAAAGAAAGGTACTTTTTTAGATGGATATTTTCAATCTCATGAATACTTTGATTCCATAAGGAAAGAATTACTTAATGACTTTACCTTAAAAAATGGGTACTCTCAGGTAGCACAAAAACAAAAAGATGAAATAATAAGTTCCGATAACTCGGTCGGACTTCATATTCGTAGGGGTGATTTTGTAACAAGTTGCAAAGACTACAACGGTCTTTGTTCTTTAAATTATTATAAAGAAGCATTAAGTATAATAAAGCAAAAATATCCTAAGATTAAAATATTTGTTTTTTCAGATGATATAGAATGGGCAAAAGAAAATATAAAGTTTGCAGACCCTATGTTTTTTGTTAGTGGACAGGGTTTTAGTGATGCAGAAGAAATGTTATTAATGAGTTTATGTAAACATCAGATTATAGCAAATAGCACATTTAGTTGGTGGTCCGCTTGGCTTAATAAAAATAATGACAAAATTGTTGTTTCTCCAAAAAAATGGCTTGTTGTGGTAGACATAGATACTAGTGACCTTTTGCCAACGGAATGGATTAAAATATAGAGTGTTATGCCAAAAGTTTCTGTTATAATGCCGGTTTATAATAATGATCTTTTTTTGTCAAAAGCAATAGAGAGTGTTTTGGCGCAGTCTTTTTCTGATTTTGAGTTGGTTATTATTAACGATGGGTCTACAGACAATTCTTCAAAAATCATAAAAGATTATAAAAATAATGATAGTAGAATAGTAAGCATAGAAAATGTAGAAAATAGGGGATTAATCTACTCATTAAATACCGGAATAAAAAAAGCTCAGGGTAATTTTATTGCCCGTTTAGATAGCGACGATTGGTGGTTAGATGTGGATAAATTAAAAAAACAGGTCAACTATTTAGAAAATAATGTAGAGTGTGGGTTGGTTGGATCTTTTGCAAAAGTTTTTGATCAAAAGGAAATAGAACTGTATAATTTAAAATATCCAACTACGGATGCGGAAATAAGAAAAGAAATATTAATTAAAAATTGCTTTATTCATTCAAGCGTTTTGTTTCGTAAATCTTTGGCAATTGTTAATGGTCTTTATTTAGAAAAAGAAAAGTATGTAGAGGATTATGGACTGTGGATGCGTATTGGAGAGAAAAATAAGTTTGCAAATATACCAGAATACAGTGTTGGCTATTTGTTAAATGAACAGGGTGAAACACAAAAAAATAATCTTAGACTAATAAAAGCTAATTTGAAATTGATAAAAAAATATAAAATATTTTATCCAAATTATTTTTTAGGATTTTTAAAATGGGTTTTTAAATACGTTCTTGTTTATTTTGGTGGTTTAAAAATTATCAATAAAATGAAGACTGCTAAATTATGAAAATACTTTATTTAATTACAAAATCCGAACAAGGTGGGGCACAAACACATGTGGCCCAATTAATGAAGCATTTTAAGGAAAAGGGTTGGGATATAAGTTTAATGACTTC
>CAZHUL010000053.1:0-5812 GCA_964535435.1 uncultured Gammaproteobacteria bacterium
TAGGTCGTTTACGTAGATTAACACCAGTAGAATTAGAAAGACTTAATATGTTTCCAGATAACCACACAGAAGGCGTATCAAATACAAAAAGAGCCTTTATAATGGGGAATGCTCTTGTGACGGGTGTTATTAAAAGGTTAGGAGAAACACTTTCAGATTTTATATAAAATAAAAGGTTGGATTTTAGATATTATGAAGTGTATTGATAATTTAGGAAAAAAAGATTTCACTCTTGATAATATGTATTCTTTTGAAGAAAATTTATCAAAAAAATATACAGAGAATAATCATATTAAAGACAAGATTAAATAACAACTTCAATTTTTAAGAAATAAAAAATATATTCAATTTGTTTCTCGTTTAAATTAAGTTATTATGAAAAAATTTATATTTTATACATCAGAAGGATTTACAGATGACAATAATTTTGAGCAATTAGAAAATTGTCAGGTTTTGGGTTGGCAAGAAGGAAAAGATGAAAAAGAAGCTTTTGTAAATTTCAAAAAAGAAAATCCAAATCTAAAATTCAAAGAAATTTGTTGTCAAGAATTAGTAAATGACAAAGTTTATTATTTTTAGTTGATTACATGATTGGAGTTGAGGCTGGGCTTGATAGTAATGCAAGAAAAAATCGTGGTGGTCATGCAATGGAAAATATTGTAGAGGCTTTTGTGAAAGATGTTTGTGAAAAATTTAATTATAGATATTTGAAAGAAGCCAATTCAGAAAAAATCAAAAAGGAATTAGGTTATAATGTGCCAGTTGATAAATCTTCAAGAAGATATGATTTTGTTATAGATAACGGGAAAGAACTTTTTATAATTGAAACAAATTTTTATGGTAAAAGTGGATCGAAATTAAAATCTACAGCAGGAGAATATAGAAATTTATTTGATGTTTTGAATGGACAATATAAATTTTTCTGGATAACTGACGGTTTTGGTTGGAACTCTACAAAAAAACCTTTAAGAGAAACTTTTGATTATAATGACTATATTTTTAATTTAACCATGCTTGAAAAAGGTGTTTTAGAGTTTTTATTGAAATAATTACATATATTTAAAAAACATTGTCATCAAAAATATCGGACCAATAAAAGAGCTTTTTGTTGAATTGCCTTTTAATGAAAATGGTAATCCTAAACCTAATTTATAATTATTATATCAAAAAACCACCACTTAATTAAGTGGTGGTTTAGAGTTTTGGGACAGCCCCATTTGGAGTTTTTTTGTTTTTTTCTTAACTACACAATAGGCTTAGATCTTAATTCTTAACCACGAAGTTGGTCTTGTCCTTTAT
This sequence comes from uncultured Gammaproteobacteria bacterium, assembly GCA_964535435.1. GTDB lineage: Bacteria > Patescibacteriota > Patescibacteriia > Magasanikbacterales > UBA922 > JAKITS01. The sequence goes on from CAZHUL010000053.1 coordinate 1,300, forward strand.
CTTCTACCTTTTAGAGTATCTTTTAGTGTTTTTCCTGCTTTGAATTTTGGCACTATTACTGGAGGAATTTCTATTTTATCACTAGGATTTCTTGGATTTACACCAATTCTTCCTGCACGTGTTTTTGCACTAAAAGCACCAAAACCTGCAATATTTACAATCTTTCCAGAGTTTAATGTATCTGTAATTATGTCTACCAATGCAGAAACCATTTGTAATGCTTCTTTTTTTGATACGCCAACTTTTTCGGCGATTTGATTTGATAACTCTACTTTGTTCATATTTTTGTTGAAAGCCCTAGCTTTTAATTAAACATTGTTTCTATTATAGGAGAATTAGTTTAGAATGTCAAAAAATTATTTTGCATATTCTATTACACGAGTTTCTCTTAACACAGTTACTTTGATTTCTCCAGGATATTGAAGCTCACCCTCTATTTTTCTGGCAATGTCTTTTGCTAAGTTATAGGCTTGGTAATCATCAATTTCACTAGGTTTAACAAAAATTCTAACTTCTCTTCCTGCTTGGATTGCATATACTTTTTCAATTCCTGGGAAGTCACCAGCTGTTTGTTCTAATTCTTCTAAACGGGCAACATATTTTTCGTATGTATCGCGTCTTGCACCAACTCTTGAAGAAGAAATAGCATCTGCTGCTTTTACAAGTTGTGTTATTAATTTTTCCGGTTTATCTTCGTGATGGTTTGCTGCTGCGTCTTGTACGTCTTCGTCTAATCCAAATTTCTTTAGAATTGTAAAACCAATTTCAGGGTGTGTTCCTTGTGTTTCTTGGTCAACGGCTTTTCCAATATCGTGAAAGAAACCAGCCTTTTTTGCTTTGATAGGATCAATTCCACCTAATTCTTCCGCCATTAAAGCAGATAAATAAGCAACTTCAATAGAATGGTTTAATACATTTTGTCCATAGCTTGTTCTGTATTTTAAACGTCCTATAATTGAAACTAATTTTGGATCAATTCCAGTAAAACCTAATTTGTAAAGAGTTTCTTCACCGGTTTTTTTGATATCAAGCGCTAATTCTTTCTTTGAATCTTCAATAGATTGTTCTATTTTTCCAGGATGAATTACTCCTTCTTGAATCATTTTTTCTAGTGCAAGATAACAAACTCTACGACGAATTGGAGAAAATCCGGAAATTAATATGACACCAGGAGTTTCGTCAATTACTAGTTCACAACCTGTTAACTTTTCTATTGTTTTGATATTTCTTCCGTCTTTACCAATAATACGACCTTTCATATCGTCGCTTGGCAAAGTAACAACTGTTGAGGTTGTTTCACTTGCATGGTTAGATGAACATCTTTGAATAGCGCCAAGGATAATTCCTCTTGCCTTTTCTTCGTAAACCTCTGTATTTTGTTTTTCCAATTTCATCATTCTACCGGCCAAGTCGTGGGAAGCGTCTTTTGCCACACTTTCCATTAATTCCTCTTTTGCCTGTTCAGTGGAATATTTTGATATTTTTTGCAATTTTTCCATTGCTTCATCATAAGCACCGCTTATCTTTTGTTTGATGTTTTCTATTTCTTCTTTCTTTTGTTGAAGACCACTTTTTTGACTTTCAAAGTCTAGCAACTTTTTGTCGAACATGGATTCTCTTTGTGAGATTCTGTTTTGAAGATCTCTAATTTCTTTTCTTCTTTGATCTTCTTCTTTTTTTGCTTCGTCTATAATTTTAATCCCTTTTTCTCTTGCCTCGATTAAAATTGACTTTTCTTTATTCTTTACTTCTGAAAGAATAGTTTCTGCTTTTATTTCTGCAGTATTTATTCTGGCCTGTGCTACTAGTTTACGTATAACATAACCAATAGCCACACCTAAAACAATACTAATAACAGAAACAAAAAATAACGTTATTAGGGACATATTTTTTACTTCTCATGAGTTTTGAGACAGTAAAGTATTTTGTTGTGAGAGTGCACAAACAAAAGCAAAATTTTGCTTACAGTTTATGATTTAAGAAGTTTTAATTTCGCTAATATAAGCGTTAAATTGAACATTTTATTTTTGCCAGTAGTTACCATATCAGTCTATTTTCTTCTTTCTTACAATCTATACCTTAGTCTTTCAAACCCGAATTAATAATAGTTGCCCTTTTAGTATAGCTGTTTATCTTTTTTATGTCAATAAAAAATCTATAAATAGAAGAGATTTTTAGTCCAATTTTTTCTGTTAAACTTTTTTACTTTTTTTGCATTTTTTAAAGAAAAAGTGCCAATTGATGTACGTTTTAGTTTCTCACAATAAGCCCCAGTTTTAAGTTTTTTACCAATATCAAATACCAAAGTTCTAATATATGTTCCAGTTGTACAATTAACTTCAATAGTTAAAAATGGATATTTATATTTCTGAAGAACTATTTTTTTAATTGTTATTTCATGTGTTTTTCTTTCTACTTTAATACCTTCTCGGGCAAGTTCATATAATTTTTTACCTTGTATTTTTTTTGCAGAATACATTGGCGGAAGCTGGGATTGCTTTCCTAAGAAACTTTTTAAAACTTTTTCTACTTCTTTTTTGGTTGGTTTTTCTTTTGGAGTGATTTTATTTGTAATTTTTCCAGTTTTGTCATAAGTGTCGGTTTCTACTCCTAATTTTATTTTTGTAATGTATGTTTTATCTAAATTTTTAAATTCATCTATTCTTTTCGTTGAATCTCTACTAACCGCAACAATTAGCAAGCCTTCTGCAAAAGGGTCCAAAGTTCCAGCATGACCTATTTTTTTTATTTTTGTGACACCACGAAGAAAACCAATTACATCGTGGCTAGTCCAATCTGTTGGTTTGCGTACCAATAAAAACCCAGAAGGCTTTTCTTCGTCCATATTTATTTTTTTGTTTTTCTAATCCTTAACCTTCCGAACATTTGAAATTTCCGGACTAATTTATTTTTTAAACTTATGTTCATTTTGAGAATACAAAAGGATAAAGAATTTAGCAAACCTTGGTGAGCCAAATAAGTTTAAGAAATAAATTAAGCTATAAATTGTCAACGTTCGGCACTTTTGATTACCTTTTGGTGGCAAAAGGTAAAATAAGAAAAGTTTGATGTTATTTTAAAATGTTTTGTGAATCAAAGTCGAGATCCCTCAAGCTACGCTTCGCTTCGTTCGGGATGACGTGAGTTTTTCACGACTTCTTCTTTTCATATATAGAAGTTATGATACAATGATTAAGTATGAATGACAACATAAATACAAAAGGTTGGGGAGTGGTAACAGAAGGTGGTTCAGAAATTTGGCATTCCGAGCCTATTTTCCCAAATTCAAAGATAAGCTTTTTAGAAAGGGCTAAACTTTTGTTTTATCCAAAAAAATATTTTCTATATAATTTTCTTAAAAAAAATTTATCAAATAAAAAATACAAAGTAAATTTGTTAGATGTTGGTTGTGCCACTGGTTCTAGTATTGTGGATTTGTATAATCTTTTTGATGATAACGCAAACTTGTTTGGGGTAGATGTAGTAAAAATGCAGGTAGATATAGCAAAACAAAAGTTAAAAGATAGAAAGATAAATGCAGATATACAGTGGTATGGTGGAAACAAACTTCCTTTTAAAGATAAAATAATAGATGGAGTTTATACTTCGGACGTTTTGGGTCATGTAAATAATGTAGATAGGTGGCTTGCAGAATTAAGTAGAGTTTTGGTAAGTGGAGGAGTTCTGGCGATGTTTAGTGAATCAGAATTGGGGAAACATGCTATTTTGCGAAAACGTCTCATGAAAAAAGGTGTAAATATAGATCCTCATTCTCAGTTTCACATTTCTTTATATTCTAAAGATGAATTAAAAAGAAAGATAGAAAAAGCAGGTTTTGAGATTTTGGAGATGCGTTCTTCTTCTGTTTTACATTTTTTTATCAACCCAAATGAGTTTTATAAGGCGCTCAAAAACAAAAAGGGTTTTTTCTTTTTAAAACGAATCAGTAAACTTTTGACTTATATAAAAACCAAAACTCATCCATATTCTACAGCCTTTTTGGAATTTTATAGCTTTCTAGAAATGCTACTTATTGGTAAAAAAACCGAAGCTCAAGGCTATGTTATATTAGCTAAGAAAAAATAAACTAATTTTGTAAAATAAAAAACACCTTTTTAAGGTGAAATGTTTTGCCCCATGGTTTTTAAGCATGGGGCAATTGTTTATTTGCGGTGGTCGTCGTAGTAATCTCTTATTGATTTAATCTCCTCACAAGAAATTGTTGTGAGGGTTTTATCTTTTTTTTTGTCACGAGTATCTTGATAATTGACGGACGTGCCGTCGTTTTCTTCAATACTCCACACCCAGGCAAGGTGTGTTCGATCTCTTGTGAGACTGATTTCTGCTATGGCAAAATTGCCATATATCTCATAAAGTTCTTCTCTTTTTTTGATAACCTGAGTCAGTTCCATTTCAATTTCTCCTCTTTTTGGGTTATGAAACCTCTTATCCTAAAAGGATAATGCACAAATAGTATAACACAAAATCATACTTTTGTCAAGCTAAAAACTTG
>CAZHUL010000054.1:0-5764 GCA_964535435.1 uncultured Gammaproteobacteria bacterium
ATTCCCAAAACCGATGATAAAACCTTGGCCGAAGCAGCTACAATTCCTGGTAAACCAAAGCCAATAAAAGTAGAAAGTACAAACCACGAGGTTGCCCACTTAAAAATCTTGGCAATACCCACAAAAACACTTTCGCCTTTTACCAAAGCATAGCGCTCAATTTCCATGTTTATAAAAAACTGGAACGTAATACCAAGTATTGCACCCCAAGCAATACCCAAACCATAGTTTGATGCCAAATAAGGCCAAAGAATTACCTCGCCTGACCCTAGACCAAGAGCAAGAATAATAAAACTAGGACCAAGAAGTTTCTTTATACTAAGTGGGATTGGAAATTGTTTTTTAGTCATATATACAAAATATTATACCATATAATATAAAATTATTTTTATAATTAATTATAAAGGGACTGTCACCAAATACTCTTTCGTTAGTAAAATTACTAAATTTTGAGCGAGACAAAAAACAAACTCTTTCAAATTTGTTTTTTGTATACTAAATAGATTTTAGACTTTTTTAACAGAGTTCAGGGGTTTTGTTTTTAATTTTGTACTTTTCCCAAATTTCTTTAAACTTTTCAGAAGTTTCTATAAGTTCCTGCAAATTACCACTAGCGATAATCCTTCCATTTTCAAAAAAATAAATTCTATCAAACAAACTAAGTAAGTGCAGACGATGGATTGAAGAAATAATAGTTTTATCTTCAAATTTGCTAAATATATTTTTATAAATTCTAAGTTCATTGTCAGAATCAACACTACTTGTTGGCTCATCTAAAAGTAATATCTCTTTATTCTCGGCCGCCATAAGTCCACGAGCCAAAGCCAAACGCTGTTTTTCACCACCACTCAAGTTAACTCCCTTTTCTACTGTAGTCGAATTCAATTTATGTGGCATTTTTTCTATTGTTTTTTGTAAATTAACCATTTCTAAATATTCATTTATTATATCTGTCTTTATTGCTAAACCAAGTGTAATATTCTCTCGAATTGTTGTGGCAAAAATTTCCGGCTCTTGCGGAATTAAAGCAATATCTTCAGAAATAGTGTTAAACCTATTTTTTAATTTTTTATTTTCTAAATAAACCTCTCCGCTATTTACCTGGTATAAACCTCTCATCACCTTAAGAATTGTTGTTTTACCACTACCACTACTCCCTATTAACGCAATCTTTTCCCCTTTCAAAATCTCCAAATTAACCTTTCTCAAATGTAAATCTGACTTATTTTTTATATGATAAGAGAAATTTAAATTTTTAATACTAATTTTATGCCAATCTTTTTTATAAAGTTTAATTTTTTCAATTTTTTTGATATCTTTAAAATCTTTGGCTAATATTTCCGAATTTAAAACTGCTGTTTTTTGCCTAACAATAGAGCCATATTTATATGCAAAATTAAAAAATAGACCACTTAGTCTGCCAATATAACCATATAGTATATAAATAGTACCTACTAAAATTACATTTCCAGCTCTTACATTGGTATATATGAATGAAAAAAGTACCAAAAAAGTCATAAATGCAGTAAAAAGTGAAACTAGAAACCATTTTATTTCATTTAATTTTGTGTTTTTTACAAAAAGACTAAAAGGGCTCATTATTTTTTTCCAAACACTACTTAAAATTAATTTTTCAATTCTAAGTATTATAACAGTTGTAATATTACTAAAGGCATCATAAACTTTTTCTGATATTTTATTTTCTATTTTAAACAATTTATTATATTGTTCGATTAAAACTTTATCAAATCTTAATATCATGCTTAAGGTTATAATTACCATAAAAAATACTAAGTAACTAGCATGTATATTAAAATAGACCAACGCAAAATATGAAATAAAAAAATTAATGAGCATCTGAATTACTATAAAAGTATCCCCAGAATAATCAAATAATGCATTAGTTCCTTTATTTAATTTATCAATTGTATCTCCAGAATGGTGGTTTGTGTGCCAATCTGCAGGCAAATTCATTGCCCCAGAAAGTAAGTATTTTTTGTAATTTGCTCTAACTAAAAATGCATTTTTAACCTCTATTACCCTTCCTGGACCGTGAAACATCCAGAAGCCTATTTCTATAAACAAAAACAAACTTAACAAAATAGCAATTTTGGGAAGTCTTTCTACGCTTAAACCAAATTCCTGAATTGTATTCAAAATAAAACCAACTAATAGTGGCTCTAATGAACTAACAACGTTAGCAAAAAAATACAAAATAACGTATAAAACAACATTTTTACGATTACCTTTTGAATACTGCCAAAGCTTAGAGTTCAAATAAATTATTGGATTTTCTTTAAACGACATACAATTTTTTATATCTATTTTATATATAATAGCACAAATACCTTTTTTTACAAAATAAAAATTACCTTAAATTAGCCATTTTATAAGATATTAAACAACTTCCGAACTTCTTGAAAATGATTTATTTTATATAAAAACAAACTTTTTAGGGCTGTTTATCCATCTTTGTTTGGAGGCAGGGATTCCTTTCGCTCAGACTTGTTCGAATCACCGATGTAAGAGTGAAGACTTTCACTCGCTCCTCTCTTCACAAACATAAAAACAGCTTTTTAGGGCTGTTTTTATGTTTGTTCGGAGGCAGGGATTCGAACCCCGATAGTTAGGATCAAAACCTAAAGTCCTACCATTAGACGACCTCCGATTGTTTATTTAATTTTAGACTGCTATGTTTATTACGATTTCAATGACCTTCTCATTGCTAAGAAGCTAGAAAATACTGTGAGTACGAATACTCCTGCAAACTGCAGACCAAACAGCATTATTATATTAGAATTGAAGTAATTTGTCAAGATATTTGATCTTTGAAATACCATTTGTATATAAGGTTCTATTACTCTTAACACCGTAAAAACAAAGGTAAGGGCAAAAATTGTACCCAACAAACTAAATATGACTGATTCTACCAAATAAGGACCGCGTACAAACCAATTTGTGGCTCCAACCAACTTTTTGATAGTTATTTCTATTCTTTGAGTATAAACAGAAACCCGAATTGTATTGAAAATAATTACAAAGGCAATAACCGCGAACAATCCACTTAAAACAAGTGTAAACTTCTCCAAATTTGAAGTTATAATCTCTATTCGCTGTATAGCTTGTTCTGTATCTGCAAAAGTCTTGGCTTCTATAAAGCTCTCGTATTCTGGAACCCCCAAAGCTGTAATTATTTTTTCATAATCAATAGTCTCTTTAGTTTTTACAATTAAAGTTGGTCCAAGTGGATTTTGATTTAATTCTTCTAAAGATAACAAGATATCTGGGCTATCTTTATGTTGCTCTTTAAAATCTTCCAAGACTTCTTCTCTGGAAAGCAAAACCAATTCTGTGACTTCTGGAAATGATTGTAGGTATGAAATAACTTCATTTACATTTTTATCTGTAACACTATAGTCAAAATATACACTAACATCTATTTGATCTTTTATGGAACTTGTGGCTTCAAAAGTTAAAACACGAATTACAATAAGAGTATTTATAGAAAGAAGCATCAAAACCAAAATTAGCACAGTCATAAATGAAAGGCTAAAATTCCGTAAAATATCTTGAAAGGCAAATTTTAATACACGAAAAAATTTAATAAACATACTTTAAATATTATAAGCGTTCTAAATGTTCCATCGCTTAACTTGTTCGAAATGTTCTTCTTGTCATCCTCAACTTGATTGGGGATCTAGGATTTGAATTAATGTTCTATTTTGTAGACTCTGGATTCCCAGTCAAGCTGAGAATGACAAATTAGAAGTTTTTATTTTATTGTCTCATGTCTTTTTCTTACTTAGTCTGCCTAGTCTGCTTAATTGTTAGTCTGCTGTTTTTACAATATATATTTCCCTATTTTTTGATCTGAAACAATTAAACCTTTATTTAAAGTGATTACACGTTTTTTAAGTCCATTTACCACTTCCCTATCATGTGTTACCAAAACAACAGTTGTTCCAAAATAATTTATTTTCTTTAATATCTCAATAACATCTTTAGTGTTTATAGTATCTAAATTTCCTGTCGGTTCGTCTGCAATCAAAATTTTTGGCCTATGAACCAGTGCACGCGCAATTGCTACCCTTTGTTGTTCTCCTCCAGACAAATGCATTGGATAACTATTCATTTTATCTGCTAAACCCACAATACTCAAAACACGAGGCACAACCTCTTTGATACGTTTTTTTGGAGCTCCTGCAACTTGCAAAGCAAAAGATACATTTTCTGCAACAGTTTTTCCGTGCAAAAGTTTAAAATCTTGAAAAATAACTCCAATTTGCCTACGCAAAAGTGGAATATCTTTATTTCTAATTTTTGTAATATCCCAACCACCAATTTCTACCTGACCGGCAGTTGGATATTCTTCAACTATTAACAACTTCACCAAAGTAGTTTTTCCACTTCCGCTTTGTCCGACAATAGAAACAAACTCTCCATGTTCTATATGAAGATCTATTTTTTCTAACCCAACACTATCTTTGGAATAAATTTTACTAATTCCTTTTAGTTTAATCATAAAAATATTATACCACAAAAATAGGATTTCAAAATAGAGCCACCTGTGAGAATCGAACTCACGACCTACGGTTTACGATACCGACGCTCTACCAACTGAGCTAAGGTGGCATTAATTAAAATACACAGCAATCTCTGTGTATTTTAATTTATTTTCTTACTTTTTTCAATATTCTAGCTTCCTAATTCAGTATTAGTTGTATCTGTTTCAGGCGCTTTGTCGTCTCCTGTTTGTAAAGCTTCAAATGGGTTATGCACAGGAAGAGTAATCTTGATTTCTGCTTCTCTTAGTTTTTGGTCTAGATATGCTGAGAAACTCTTTGTGGATCTTTTGTCGTCTAAACGAACAATATGGAAACCAAACTGAGTTTCTACAAGTTCTGGCGCAACCTCTCCAACTTTCAAAGCAAAAACTGCATTTTCAAATTCTGGGACCATCATTCCCTTACCAAACCAACCCAAATCTCCACCAGTTTGAGAAGTTCCGTCTGAACCAAATTCTTCTGCCAAAGTTCCAAAGTCTTCACCAGCCAAAACCCTTTTCAAAACTGCATTTGCTTGAGATCTCACAGTCTCCGTAGTACTTGGATATGTTACTTGAAATAAAATGTGACGAGCTGAGACCTCTTCTTCCCCATAACCAGCCCAATTTTCGTTTGTACTATCTGCGAAAAACTGTGAAACTTTCTGTTCCAAGACGATTGGTTTGATAATTTTTTCTGTATACGTGTCTAAATCCCAACCATATTTATCTTTCAAATTTTGTGCTGCTTCTGCCTCGTTTGCAAACTGCAAAACCAATTCATTTTTTACTTTGTTTACTTCGTCATCACTTACAGAAATGTTATTTTCTTTTGCAAAGTCTAAAACAAAACGATTTACCAAAAGCCTACTCAAAACTTGATCGGAAATTTCCTCGTCTGTTGCCGGCGGAAAACCCTCTTGTTGTTGAGAGTAAAACAATTTTAACGTTCTTATATCTTCCATATAATCATAATAACTTACATTTAAACCATTGATAGATGCAACTGGGATATTTAAAGTTTTTGCAAAAACACGAACTAAAGCATTGTCTTGCAAAGTATAAACACCACGAATTACAAAAATTAACGAAAGGAAAAATACTAATATAATTACTCCTGCTATTCCCATAAAAAAGAATTTTTTATTTTTTAAATTAACACTATTTTCTTTCTTGGACTCGATCACTTTTTCTTCATTTTCCATATAAAATTTTAAAATT
>CAZHUL010000055.1:0-4692 GCA_964535435.1 uncultured Gammaproteobacteria bacterium
TTGAAGGGACTGTCGCCAAACACCATTTCTACTAAAATTCCTAAATTTTGGCTACTACTTCAAGAAAAAACATTTCCGATGCTCTGCATGGAAAATATTTTTTCTTTTCGTCTCGCTCAAAATTTAGGAATTTTAGTAACGAAAGCGTATTTGACGACAGTCCCCTGAAAGCTATTGACATTTTTGGGAAAATTAGTATAAGATGTTTTAGATAGGTTATTATAATTAAACAAACAATATGAATATAAAACCGTTGAGTGATCGTGTGGTTATCAAGGCAACAAAAGAAGAAGATATGACTGCTTCTGGAATTTTTTTACCGGAAACAATAGATAAAGAAAAAAAAGCAGAGGGAGAAATTGTGGCCGTTGGTCCGGGAAAACTTTTGAAATCAGGACAGCGCGCACAAATGGAAGTTAAAATAGGTGATAAGGTACTTTTTGAAAAATGGGGGGGAGAAGAAATTAAGGTTGATGGAAAAGAATACAAAATTTTGAGTGCAGATAAAATTTTGGCAATTATTGAAAAGCAATTCTAAAAAAGAAATATATGGCAAAGCAGATTAAATTTAATAGAGAGGCTCGTGAATCATTGATTAACGGTGTAAATATTTTGGCAAATGTTGTAAAAGTAACGCTTGGGCCAAAAGGTAGAAATGTAGTTTTGGATAAAGGATATGGATCTCCAACAATTACAAAAGATGGCGTGACAGTTGCAAAAGATATTGAATTAGAAGATAAGTTTGAAAATCTTGGGGTGGAATTAGTAAAAGAAGCCGCAAGTAAAACAAATGACGTTGTAGGTGACGGTACAACCACAGCAACAGTTTTGACTCAAGCAATTGTAAATGAAGGAATAAAAAATGTAACAGCCGGAGTAAATGCTGTTGCATTAAACAAAGGACTTCACAAAGCAGCTGAAGCTGTTGTAAAAGAACTTCAAGAAGTGATTTCAAAAAAAGTAGAACAAGATGAAATTGCAAATGTTGCATCTATTTCTGCAAACGATCGTGAGATTGGAATAAAAATTGCAGAAGCAATGAGAGAAGTTGGTGAAAATGGAGTAATTACTGTTGAAGAATCACAAACTTTTGGTCTTGAAATTGAAACTGTAAAAGGAATGAGATTTAGTCGTGGTTATGTTTCACATTATATGGTTACTAATCCGGATAGAATGGAGGCAGAGTTTCAAGATGCTCATATTTTGATTACCGATAAAAAGATTTCTTCTGTAGAAGATATTTTACCACTTTTGGAAAAGGTTATTCAGACTGGAAAAAAAGATTTGGTAATTATTGCAGACGATGTGGAAGGACAAGCACTTGCAACTTTGGTTGTAAATAAATTGCGTGGAAGTTTTAATGTTTTGGCTATCAAAGCTCCCGGATTTGGAGATAGAAAAAAAGAAATGCTTGAGGACCTTGCAATTTTGACAGGCGGAAAAGTTATTTCTGAGGATGTTGGTTTAAAATTAGAAAATACAGAACTTACAGACTTGGGAAGAGCAAGAAAAATTATTTCTACAAAAGAGTATACAACAGTTATTGGCGGCGCAGGAAATGAAAATGCTGTTGCAGAGAGAGTAAATCAAATTAAAACTTTTATAGATCAGAGCGATTCTGATTTTGATAAAGAAAAATTGATGGAACGCCTTGCAAAGTTGGCTGGTGGGGTTGCGGTAATTAAAGTTGGTGCAGCAACAGAGACAGAAATGAAAGAGGTAAAACATAGAATTGAGGACGCAGTTGGAGCTACAAAAGCTGCAATTGAAGAAGGGGTGGTTCCGGGAGGTGGAGTGGCACTTTTACGCGCATCACGTGCTTTGGATAATTTGGTTTTAAATGATGAAGAAATGGTTGCTGTAGGAATTTTACGTCGCGCGCTAGAAGCACCAATTAGAACAATTGCGGAAAATGCAGGTTATGAAGGTGCGGTAGTTGTAAATATGGTAAAAAATAGCCATGGAAACTATGGATTTAATGCAGCGACAGGAGAAGGAGAGGATATGGTAATTTCTGGAATTATCGATCCTACAAAAGTAACTCGTTGCGCATTACAAAACGCAGTTTCAGTTGCAGGAATGATTTTAACCACAGAAGCTGTAGTTGCCGATTTACCAAAAACAGACGATTCTTCAGGAATGTCCCAAATGGGCGGAGGAATGCCTGGAATGGGAATGATGTAAAAAGAAAATAAAAATAAAAAACTCACGTATTTAAAACGTGAGTTTTTTATTTGGCAACAGTGTCCCTTATTGCCAAACACTGTTTTTTCTGATAATCTAAATCTATGAAAGAAGAGATAAAACAACTTCAGGAGTTAAAAGAAAAAGTAGAAAATACTTGGAAGCTTTTGAAAATAGACAATTTGAAAATAGAACAAGATAAATTGGAGCAGAGTATGCAAAGTCCTGATTTTTGGTCTGACGCAGAAAAGGCAAAAAATGTTTCAAAAAGATATGATGAAATAAAACAAGAAGTGGAAGTTTGGAAAAAAATGAAAGAGGAAATAAACGAACTTATTGAACTTGGAAATGAATTGGAAAAAAGTCCGGACAAACAACTTCAAGAAGAACTAAAAAACAGAACACAAGATTTGTTCACTAAATTTGAAAAGTTAGAATTCTATTTATTACTTGACTCAAAATATGATAAGGGAAATGCTATTTTAACTTTTACTGCAGGAAGTGGAGGAACAGAAGCACAAGATTGGGCAGAAATGATTCGTAGAATGGTAATGCGTTTTGCCGAAGATAAAGGATGGGATGTAGAAATTATAGATGAATCTTTAGGAACAGAAACTGGAGTAAAGTCTAGTTTAGTTAGAATTGAAGGAAGGTACGCTTATGGATATTTGCAAGCTTTAAGTGGCACACATAGATTGGTTAGAATTTCTCCATTTGACGCAGAAAAAATGCGTCACACATCATTTGCTTCAATTGAAATAATTCCAGAAATAAACGAAGAAATAGATATTGAAATTGATCCAAAGGATTTGAGAATTGATACTTTTATGTCTGGTGGAAAAGGTGGACAAAGTGTAAATACAACTTATAGTGCAGTAAGAATAGTCCATATTCCAACAGGAATTACGGTTCAGTGCCAAAACGAAAGATCACAACTACAAAATAAAGACACTGCAATGAAAGTTTTGAAATCAAAATTACAGATACTAAAAGATGAAGAATTGGAAAAAGAAAAACAGGAATTACGCGGTGTCTATAAAAGCGCTGAATGGGGTAATCAAATAATTTCTTATGTTTTGCATCCTTATAAAATGGTCAAAGATTTGCGTTCAAAATATGAAACCGCAGATACAGACAAAATATTGGATGGTGGTTTAATAGAACTAATGGAAAGTTTTTTGAGGTGGAAAAAGGGGCAATAAGAGAAGGGCGAATCGTTTGAGCTCGTTCTAAATGTTCTATCATTTCGCTTGTTCTAATTGTTCTAAATTCTAAATCCCCGAACACTTGAAATTAAGCCTAAAATTGTCAACGTTCGGCACTTTTGGTTACCTTTTGGTGGTAAAAGGTAAATGGATAATAATGGTTACAATAATATGAAAATAATAAAACAAAAAAACATTTCAACAAACGAACTAGTAAAAGATTTGCAAAACGGCAAAGTTATTGTTTATCCCACAGAAACTTCTTATGGTTTAGGTGCAGACGCTACAAACGAAGAAGCTGTAAATAAAATTTTTAAAATAAAAAAAAGGCAAGTTGGTAAGTCTGTTTTGGTTGTTATGCCAAATATAGAAATGGCAATGCAATATGTAGAATGGAGCGAATTGTTAAATGAGTTGGCGCAGAAATATTGGCCGGGACCGTTAACAGTTGTTGTCCCATTAAAAAGTGGACATAATTTAGCTTCCGATGTAGTTGCGATTGATAATACCTTAGCTTTTAGAATTTCTAGTCATCCTTTAATTACAGAATTAACCAAAAAACTTAATAAACCAATTGTTTCTACTTCTGCAAATATATCTGCACAGGGCGATGCTTATAATTCACAAGAAATTATAAATGTTTTTGAAAAAGAAATTAACCAACCAGACATAATAATTGACGCTGGTCAATTGCCAGAAAAAAGTCCTTCCACTATAATAAGATTATTAAACGATAAGATAGAAGTTTTAAGACAGGGTCAAATTAAAATTTAATTTTTATGATAAATTGTGAAAAGTGCAAGAAAATTTTTAATAAAAAACTCTTAAAATCTAAAGGGTTTTGGTTAGTAGTTTTTATTTTTATTTTAGTTGGTTCTTTTTTGACCGCTTTTTCTTTGGCAATAAAAATAAATGAAAAACCAGACGAAGTCGTGGTGGAGACAAGCAAAAAACCAGATCAAATTGAAGCGAAAGGAATTTACCTGACAGCTTATTCAGCCGGCTCACCAAAAAAGTTAGATGAAATGATAGATCTAATAGAAAAAACAGAGCTAAACGCGGTTGTGATTGATACCAAAGATTATAGCGGAAAAGTTTTATATGATAGTAATATTGAAATCGTAAATGAATTAAATTTGGAGAATAACCAAGTTGGAGATTTAAAAGCCGTAATAAATAAACTTCACGAGAAAGGAATTTATGTAATAGCGCGTCAAACAGTTTTTCAAGATCCAATTTTGGCAGAAAAAAAACCGGAATGGGCAATAAAACGTGCTGGCGGGTCTCTTTGGCGAGATTACAA
>CAZHUL010000055.1:4702-5678 GCA_964535435.1 uncultured Gammaproteobacteria bacterium
GATTAGCTTGGGTAGATCCAACTATGCAAGAAGTTTGGAAATATAATATTGATATTGCAAAAGAATCCATAGCTTTTGGTTTTGATGAAATTAATTTTGATTATGTTCGTTTTCCATCCGATGGAAACACAAGAACAGCAATTTATAATGATTTGGGAGACAAACAAAAATATGATGTAATGCGTGGTTTTTATACATTTTTGGGAGAGGAACTTAAAGATGAACCAGCTTGGACTTCTTTAGATATGTTTGGTTTTGTAATGGAATATCATAATGGACTTTCTATTGGACAAAGGTTAGAAGATGCAGTAGATTATGTGGATTATATTTCTCCAATGATGTATCCGTCCCATTATCCTTCCGGACATTTAGGTCTTGCAAATCCAGCGGCTTATCCTGCTCCGGTAATAGAAAATGGAATGCAAAAAGGAGCCCCATATTTTGAGGGAAAACGCGCGCAAGCTCGTCCTTGGCTTCAAGCTTTTAATATAGGAGCAACTTATGACGCTACTAGAATCCGCGCTCAAATTGATATGGTAGAAAAATATAGCGATGCTGGTTGGCTTCTTTGGAATGCGTCAAACAGATATTCAAGTGCTGGCTTAAAATTGGTCGAATAGAAATGATAGCAGACTAACAATTAAGTAGACTAGGCAGACTAAGTAAGAAATAAAAAAGTTAAAAGTTTATAAAGTCTATAAAGTTAGGATAGAAAGAAACTTACGTTTTATTTTATTATGAATACTTTGTGATACTGAAAGGGGGTATTTCGACTCCACTTTGTTACGCTCAATATGACGTGGTAAAAAACGTTATCCTGAGCGAAATGAAAAGAAGTGGAATGAAGTCGAATTGATCACAGACTTTAATTAACAAAAACACAAACTCAAAAACCAAACAATGTTCCCTTTTTGTCATTCTCAGCTTGACTGGGAATCCAGAAACGTTGATTCAAACTGGATCCCCAATCAAGTTG
>CAZHUL010000056.1:0-5519 GCA_964535435.1 uncultured Gammaproteobacteria bacterium
ATTTTAGTCTCTAATTCTAAACGCAACTATTGACAAAACTTTATAATTTATTTATAATGCCTGTGTTTATAAAACCAAACAAAATTATGCCAAATAAAAATAATGCCAAAAAGGCTCTAAGACAGTCTGTAAAAAAGGCTCTTAGAAACAAAAAAGTAAAAACAGCTTATAAAGAAGCTGTTAAAAATGTTGATAAAGCTTTTGAAGCTGGATCAAAAGATTTGATTGAGTTAGTAAAAAAAGCTCAAAAGAAATTGGACAAAGCTGCAAAGAAAAATATTATCAGCAAAAATACAGCTGGCAGAAAAGTTGCAAGCTTGATGAGAAAAATGTCAAAATCTACAAAGTAAATTTTGCCACTAAAACATCTAAAAATAAAGACTGGTCAACTTGGCCGGTTTTTATTTTTATATCAAAATCCAAAAGTTCACGATAAAAACCCTGCAATTTTTCAAATGGGTAATTATTTATTAGTGCCAAAGATTTTTTTGCCACGTACGGATGCATTTTTAAGGTTGTTGCAAGAGAATTACTATCTACTCGGCCATTCCTTTTTACAAAATCACTTATCTCTAACAAAATCCTGCACTGACGCAAAAGCATGGCAAAAACAAATTGTGCGTTTTCGCCGATTTTATATTGCTGGCGAATCATAGCGTAGGCGTTACGACTATTTTTATTTAAGATATTATCTATCAAATTAAAAATATTGTCATCGGCTTTCTCTACAACAAACAAACCAACATCTGTATCTGTAATTTCCTGACCGTCTTTATAATCTAAAAGTTGATCTAATAGAGAACTGGCTTGCCACATATCTGCGGAGCTGTTGGCAATTTTTCCAATTGCAGTCCGTGAAATCAATCCATTCCTATTTTTAACCTCTTTTTGAATCCAACCCCCCAATTCATTTGGCTTTAGAACATCAAATTTGCGTGTGTAAGGCTGTTTGGATAACAAAGACAGTAAATCCTTCACGGCCTTCTTTTTTACTGTGTCTAAGCCGTCCCAAATCACTACAACGTTTTTACTTTCTTCCTCAAAAAAACCTTTTTTTAGGCGTTCTGAAAATAATTCGTAAAGTTTATCCTGATTTGACGCAAAGAAGTTTTCCAAAACAATCATTTTTTTCTCGGCCAAAAAAGGAACGGTCAAAACTTCGTTCCAAATAATTCCAATGTCTTTTGTTTTCTCGCAGTCTATTTTTACAGTATTGAACCCTTCTGAATCACGCTTTTCTTTGAATCCTTTTATCATTTGGTTCAAATATTTTCTACTGCTAAAAGTATCTTTTCCATAAATAAAAATTATCATATACCCATATATTAGATTAATATTTTACTCTTGACAAGATTCTAAGGATATGATAAGTTTTCTTGAACCCAAACCAGAGGAGGGGGCTATGAGAACAACGTTCTTTGTAATTTCATTATTTTTTACTCTAATTTGTACGACAGCTTTTGGCCAAGGGAGCGCCGAGGTTGAAATCTCGGTTAAAAACGAAGAAATTGGAGTTAACACGCTCGGTTACTCCGAAATTGGAGTTTACGAGCAAGGCGATTATGCCAGTAGTGTTTTTATGTTTACCTCTATCAGTGAAGGTTTTTCGCAGTTGTACGGTGGTTTAACAATGTCGATTGGAGAATTGTCGGCAGGAGCTGGCGCCGGCATAACAAATGAAACCAACTTGCGAACAGCTTTGTTTGCGAGCTGGACAGAAGAGTATTATATGTTCTCGGTGGCTGGGGAGATGGACTGGAGTGAAAAGGTAAAGGAAACCTTTTTTTATAAGCTCAAATTCTTAGTTCATGATCCAGAAAATATTTTTTCCGGAGGTTGGGTTTTTAAAAGATTCAGCGGGCTTGGCCCACTATTCGAATTCAAATTTGGAAAACATCTCACAATCTGGGGAGCGCCCGGGATGTGGGATGTAATGGAAACAGGAAATATCAGCTCTATGTTTGGATTTAGACTAGACTAAAGCCAAAACCGCCTCGATAGTTTGAGGCGGTTTTTTTATTATAATATTTTATTTTGTACATACACATGTCATCCTGAACTTATACATTCCATCTATCACCCCCAACTTGATTGGGGATCCGGTTTAGACTTAAATCTAACCATTTGGGATTTTCTTTTTCTATTAATTTCAGTTTCCATTTTCTATCCCACCTTTTTAATTATTTTCTCTTTTTATGGCTAAATTAATATCTAGAAATTGTTCAAAATATACTAAAGAATGAACATTATATTTTTTTGTAAATCTTTTTATTAAATTATTTTTATGTTCAATTATTCGTCTTTCTAAATTATTTGTAACACCAATTTATAATGTTCCGTTTTTCTTACTTGATAAAATATAAACAAAATATTCTTTCATAAATAAACGTTTCTGGATTCCCGATCAAGTCGGGAATGACAAAACAGGAGTTTTGACTATTATTTTCTGTCATCCCCAACTTGATTGGGGATCCAGTATTTATATCATAATTCACTATTTTTTTTAATAAAGTTAGAAATAGTAGAAAAAGTATTGATACTAAAGACCCTAGATTCCCGGTCAAGCCGGGAATGACAAAACAAACTTTGCAGACTTTTGCTATTTTATTTAAGTTCTCCCCAATTTTTGGCATGGCACGTATGAATTTCCAGTGGTGCCAGCATCTTTATATTGTGGTCAAAATATTGAACGGTTTGCATAACATCTGATACAACTTTGATAACCTTGTTTATCAAATCATTCTTTACTTCAAAAATCAGTTCGTCGTGTACTTGCAAAACCATTTTTACATCTTCGCCACTAAATTGTTCTTCTAATCTTTTATCAATTTCTATCATTGCAAGCTTTAACATATCAGCTGCCGTTCCTTGAATTGGCATATTCACTGCCATTCTTTCACCTGAGTTTCTTACTTGAAAATTTGAAGCACTTAGTTCTGGAATATATCTACGTCTGCCAAAAAAAGTTTCAACATAACCAGTCTTTTTTGCCAAATTCAAAGTTTCATCTATGTATTTTTTGACTCCTTCAAATTCTTCAAAATATTTTTCTATAAATTCTTTGGCTTGTTCATTGGAGATTCCTGTTCTACTGGCTAATCCATAAGAACCCATTCCGTATAAAACCCCAAAATTTACCTCTTTGGCACCATTTCGCATTGCTTTTGTGACTTCACTTTCTGACACTTCGTTTATTGCAGCGGCAGTTGCAGTATGAATATCTTTTCCTGCTCTAAAAATTTCTAACATTTTTTTATCTTTGGCAAGTGAAGCTACTATTCTTAGTTCAATTTGAGAATAGTCGGCAGAAATTAATTCATAACCTTTGGCCGAAGTAAAAGCTGTGCGGATTTCTCTACCAATTTTTGAGCGGGTTGGAATATTTTGTAAGTTTGGGTTTGAGCTAGAAAGTCTGCCAGTTGTGGTTACGGCTTGATTAAAATCTGTGTGGATTCTACCTGTTTTTTTGTTGATTATTTTTGGCAGTGCATCAACATAAGTATTTTTTAATTTTGATAATTCACGAAACTCCTCGATAAGTGGAATTATTTCATGGGCGTCTTTTAATTTTTCAAGTTCGCTAGAAGCCGTTGAATAACCAGTTTTACCTTTTTTAATTCCAAAAGTTGATAAACCTAAATCTTTAAATAAAATATCACGAAGTTGGACAGAAGAAGCAATATTAAAATCTTGCCCTGCTAATTTATGTATTTTCTTGATTGCTTTTTCTAATTTTAAATCTATCTCTTTTGCAAGTTCTTTTAATTTTTCTTTATCAACAAATAAACCGTTAACTTCTATTTTTGCCAGAACTTTTATTAAAGGCATCTCTATTTTATAAAATAAATCATCATTTTTTTGTTCTTTCAAAAAGTCAGAATAGTCATTATAAAGTTTGAAGAAATATTCTACACCTTCGGGAACCATTTCTGTGCCATCACCAAATAAACTTATTTGAACATTTTCTTGAATTTCTTTTCCCAATTCTCTGGCAATAATACTTTTTAAATCATGGGCTCGAGTACTTGAATTGGTTATGTAAGACGCAATCATCAAATCAAAAAAACTGTTTTTAATTGATATTTTATTTATCAACAAAACTTTAACTAATTGTTTTAAATTATGCCCTAAAAGTAAATTGTTGTTGGAAAATAAAGAAAAAAACATTTTCTTTTGTGTATCTTCAAAAGCTCTAAAATCAAAAAAATAAATTTCTTTATTAGTTCCACAAACAAATCCTATCAATTTATTTTCTAAAATATCTTCGTCTGCCAAAATTTCCTTACAAAAAAATTCTTTTTCTTTTTTTAATTTTGAAACTATTTTTTCTACGTCTTCTATGATGACTTTAGTAATTTCTCTTTTTTCATTTTTTTCTTCTGTTTTTAAAGACTTGTTTTCTTCTCCGCCAAACATATCAAAAGCTCTTTTTATCAAAGAGTTAAAACCAAAATCATTAAACAACTTTACGATTTCTTCCACATCTATTGTTTTGGTTTCTGCATCTTTTATTTTAAAGTTTAAACCTTCTACATCTGTCACAATAGTTGCCAATTTTTTACTCAAAAAAGCCATTTCCTTGTCTTCTCTTAGTAATTTTACAGTTCTTTTTGAAATTCCTTTTTCCTCCAAACTATCAATTTGTTTATAAATTTCCTCTAACTTTCCAACCTTATTTATAAGCTCGTTTGCACCTTTATCTCCAATTCCTTTTACCCCAGGAATATTATCCGATGGGTCGCCTTTCAAAGATTTAAAATCAACCATCATTTTTGGCTCAAATCCAAATTTTTCCTTTACTTCTTTTTCTCCAAACATTTCTACATCTGTAATTCCTTTGCGAAGTAAATAAACATGTATATTCTTATCTACCAACTGCAACAAGTCTTTATCTCCACTTGCAATTATAACCTCGCCATCCCAATCTCTGCTCAATTCTTTTGCAATTGTTCCTATCACGTCATCAGCTTCAAAACCTGCTTTTTTGTAAATTGGGATATCAAAAGCCTCTACAACTTTGTATACAAGTGGAATTTGATCATACAATTCTTGGTCTCCTTTTACACGTGTTGCTTTATATTCTTTATACAAATCATCTCTAAAAGTTTTCTTCGCCACATCAAAACTTACAGCCAAATACTTTGGTTTTATTGTATCCAAAATTTTTAAAAGCATGGATGCAAAACCATAAACAGCGTTCACCTGAATACCTTCTTTTGTTGTAAATGGTGGCAAAGCATGATAAGCTCTGTGCAAAATTGCATTTCCATCTATAATTACAAATTTTTCTTTTTGACTCATATTTTATTTTATTAACCTTATTGTATCATTTATAAAAAGTGTTTTAAATAGCCAATCCTTGAAAAAAAAATAAAAATATGTTATATTTGTGTTGGATGAATACTTAATTATTACTCGGTACGGTAGCCAAGTGGTAAGGCAGAGGTCTGCAAAACCTCTATTCGTGGGTTCGATTCCCACCCGTACCTCACAAGGGACTGTCGCCAAACACCATTTCT
>CAZHUL010000057.1:0-5465 GCA_964535435.1 uncultured Gammaproteobacteria bacterium
TAGACACAGACCAAGATGGTATAAACGACTACGAAGAATTATATTTTTATGAAACCAGTCCTTATTTACCGGATACAGATTCAGACGGATTTGGCGATAAACAAGAAATAGACGCGGGTACAGATCCAAATTGTCCAAAGGATGAAGTCTGTGCTCAAGCAGAAGATATAAATAATACTACAAGTACAATAAATTTAAATCAAAATTCAAATATTGTTAATCCAGATTTACAGCAATCAAATAACCTAACTATGGAGGAATTGCAAAAAGCTTTACAAAGTCCAAATGGTGTTAGAAATCTACTTTTAAGGACGGGAAATTTAACAAGTGAACAATTAGATCAAATAGATGATGAAACATTGATGGAAATGGTAAATCAGATACTTTTAGATGAGAGTCAGAAAGTAAACCAATAAACATGTTTAAAAAAACAAAACAATTTTCAAAAAAACCAGTCATAATTTTTGTGTTTTTATCTCAAATTTTTCTTGGGCTTTTTTATGCAAATCCTGTAAAGGCACAATTAATAACTAGTGATATACATTGGACGGTAGAAGATAAAATAGAGCAAAGTATTTGGGGATCTGCTGTTCAAGCTATATTAAGTGGTGTTTCTTACTTTACTAATAAATTTGCTTATGATAGTGCTGTCTACTTATCAAGTTCTGCAAAAGGGCAAAAGCCTGTTATATACCAAGATGGTTTTGGTTCCTATTTAAAGAAAACATTAGAAGAAAGTATAATGTCTGCAGTAGAAGATCTAAGTTTAAATTACGGAGTAAATTTTTGTAAGCCAGATACCAGAATTCAATTATTCCTAAATATAGGAATACAAGATTTGCTATTTCCAGAAATAGCAGCACCAACTCCCCCTGCTTGTACATTTCGAGAATTCAAAGGAAATTGGTCAAATGCTTATTACCAAACTAAAAACCAGCTATCTGGAATTCTGGACGCCCCGCCTATAGAAGTCGCGTTTTTAGAGAGTAATAATTTGGCAGACACAGACTTTGGTATAGCTTTTGGGGCAATTGATTTGGTAAGGAATAAAGTATCTCAAGATGTAGAAGGTGCAAAAAATCAAAGATTAGAAGGTCAAGGTATTAAACCTCTTATGAGTCCTATTTCTGATACTATTGTTACACCTTGGCAAACTTATGCTGAAGCCATAAAAGGAGTGGCTCCTTTAGCTGTAGAACAAAATGGAATTGACGGGGCATTATGGGCGCTAGGAACTGGGTCTACTGCTGCTGTTATTTCAGCTTCTGGTGTTTTC
Source organism: uncultured Gammaproteobacteria bacterium (assembly GCA_964535435.1). Taxonomy (GTDB): domain Bacteria; phylum Patescibacteriota; class Patescibacteriia; order Magasanikbacterales; family UBA922; genus JAKITS01. The sequence continues at coordinate 1,277 of CAZHUL010000057.1, forward strand.
TTAAATAATCTAAGTTCTCAGCTTTTGCAACAAGTATTTACAACTGGATTTTTTCCTGATAAAAATAGAAGTTCAATTGCTGGTGATTCTGCATCATTTGGTTCTGCCAGTTTTGAAGACTATCGAAGAGCTGCCGAGGCAGCCTTTAGTTTTTTCTTTACCTCTGTTCCTATCAAACAGTTAAATGCTTATAATATAGAAATTGTTTTCGCTGCTTGTCCGGAAAATCCGGGTTTAAACAATTGTGTAATAGATAGTGGATTACAAAAAGCTTTACAAATTGCTAAACAAGGAACACCTCTTACAATTCAAGAAGCAGTAAAACAAGGATTGTTAGATCCAAACAAACCTTTTATTTCTCCAAAAAGACTTCTAGATCATAATGACGTTAGAACTTGTTATTTAAAAGGATATTGTTATTCAAATCTTCAAAAACTAAGAAAAGTAAGTGTTTTACCTCTTGGTTTTGAATTGGCAGCTCTTCGCGCTGATCCAGACAATTTGCGCGACTGGACACTGGGAAAAGTAATGGCAGGTTTTGAAGACTGTACTAGAGATGGAGACGGAAATGCAATTTTTGATGTAGCAAAACCGTTTTGTCATCTTGTAGATCCAAACTGGGTATTAAAAATTCCAGAAACTCGATGTGAATCATTGGTTAATGGCCCAGAATTATTAAGTAGTAACATTTCAAACAGAAAAGAAGAATGTGTGGATGTTTCTACTTGTGTGTCAGAAGGAGAAAATGGAGAATGTTTAGGAGACTTTGGATATTGTACCCAAGAAAAAAATGTTTGGAGAATAGATGGAAATACTTGTCCTGCAGAATATGCCACTTGTACAAATTATATGTCACAAGGTGGTGAGATTTCTTCTTACCTTTCCAGAACAGTAGATTACAATGAATGTAACGCAGATAGTGTTGGTTGTCGCGCTTATAGTACAGAACAAAAAGACTCTACTTGGGTATCTAGTGCAGACGCCGATTTAAATTTAAAAAATTTAGGCAGAAACCAAACAATTTATTTTGGAAGCGAAATTAACGCAACAACTTGTCCGGAAAGTGCTAATGGTTGCAGTGCTTTTTATACTTTAACAGCAGACGGCGCAAAAGATAGATTAACTTATTTAAAAAAAGCACCCGATTATTTGTCTTGTTATGACACAAAGCCTATAACTTCAGAGATTGATTGGCCAAAGACAAAAGCAGATTTATCTCTCCTTATAAACGATGCTAAATGTGACGCTTTTGCAGAAGTTTGTCTTCCTTCCGAGGTGGATTGTGATTCTTATACACCACTTGCCGGTGGTCCAACCGTTCCGGGTGTAATTGGTAATAATTATTGTGCTAGCGAATGTGTGGGTTATGATACTTTTAGACAAGAACCTACTGCTTTTGCGCCAATAGATTACCCACTCTATTTTATTCCAACAGATGGAGATCAATGTTCCGTGCAATATGCTGGCTGTGATGAGTTTACAAACATAGAGGCAAGTTCTGCCGGAGGAGAAACATTAGAATATTATAGCGATTTTAAACAATGTGAAAAACCGGACGAAGGAAACGATAAAGTTTTCTATTCTTGGGAGGGTTCAGTCACAGAAGGTTTTGTTTTAAAAGTTCATCATTTATCAGCAATTAATTCTGCTCGTAGGTCATACATCGTTAATTTACAGATGGATGGATTTGTGGAAGATAGTTTATCTATAGGTTCTCCTGCTTATAATGATGATACTAAAAATGCTCTATATAAAAATTATGATAGTTGTAACGAAAATAATTATAATACTTTAATAAATGATCCTTTTAGTATAAATGCTGCGAGTGAAGATTGTAGAGCTTTTTATGATGATGCCGGTTCTGTATTTTATAGAATTTTTGCAGATACTATCACAGTTTCAAACGCTTGTCATAGTATTAGAAAAACAGAATCACAGCTTTTTGTGGATACTAATTTAACTAGTCAAAACTCTTGTGGTCTAAAAGGTGGTTCTTGGAATGGTTCATCTTGTGAAGTTTGTTTTAATGGTGGAAGTTACGAAAATGGAGCTTGTGTTTACAAAACAATTTCTAGCCCAAGTGAATCAAATTCTTGTCCGGTTTCTGCCAATGGTTGTCGGGCTTATGTTGGAAACGCCGGAAATAATGTCAGAGAAATTATGTACGATAGTTTTGAGCCATTTGGAACTACTTCCGATGCCTTACTTTTTGCTCGTGAAGGTTGGGATGGCACAAATTTAAGTGTGGTTGGAGAAGCCACACAAGTAGGACTGCATTCTTTGCAGGTTAATACAAATGATTTAACCAGAACTTTTGATGCTGGAATTATTACTTCCAGAGCTTTTTATGAACTTTCATTCTGGTCTCGTGGAACTCCACAAAATTTAAACATTACAATGAAAGGTCAGTCCGGTTCATCAGTTCAATTTACCTTTAACACAATTACAAATTCACAATCTTTACTTACAGTTGGAGATTCTTGGAAAGAATACAAGCTAGGTCCTGTTGAATTCCTTGGTGATGATTCTGGAGTTGTAAGTATAGAATTTACTAGAAGTCAAGTAAATGGCTCTAATTTTGGACCTTATTTTATAGATAATGCAAGACTTACAAAAGTAAATGATTTCACATATTTAATAAAAGATTCATGGCAAACAGCCGAAGGCTATGAAGTTCCTTTTTCTTGCGACAACACGCCACAAGATTCTTTACCGGGAATGGCCCTTGGTTGCGGAGCTTATAATGATGGAGTTGGTACAACCCAATATGCCACAGGTTTTGAAAATTTATGTAGAGCAGAAGCTGTTGGTTGTGAGCCACTTATAGATACTTTTAACACCATAGAAGGTCAAGATTCAGAATTGGCTCAAATTTTTAACGCTTGGTGTTCTGCTGGAGTAGGTGAGTGTAAAATTTCATATAATATTCCTGCAAATCCTGGAGATCCTATAAGTGTAGGTGTTGATATTATTCTAGGATCTTGTACTGTAGATGTTGGTAAAGATGGTTGTTATATCCCGAAATTTACAGTTCCTGCTGAAGTAGGTATTGCTAATTTTAATTCTAATATAGTAGAAACAACAGTTATAATTCCAGCAGATACTTCTATAGAAAATCCAATTTACCTTACAAATAGTCAAAAATACCAATGTTCTTCACAAAGACTTGGTTGTTACGAAGTTGCTTTAGAATCCCACATTTTACCAACAAACCAACCTCAGGCTTTTGAATTTAGTTCACAATTTATTTTAAATAATCCAAACAATTATCAAGAAACTTTGTGTCAGTCAGACCAAGTTGGTTGTGGGGAATTTAAATCAGATAAAAATATTAGCTACTTTGTGGATCCAAAAATAACAGGAGGAAGTGTTTGTACTTACAAAAATGCTAGTGCTGTTGGTGGTGATACTTATGGTTGGTTTTTAGACGGTTTGGGGTCTTGTAGTAATAATGCCGATTTATTATGTAAAACTGGTAGTGATTGTGGTAGCGAAACTGCAGTTTGTCAAAATGTTGGAACTACAGCTTGTTATGAAGGTTATGTAAAACAAGGTGGGGAATTGGGAATTTGGTCTAACGAGTCTACAAATTACAATGGTTTTGTTGGGGCTTGTGAACAACAATATAATAGTTGTACAGAATTTTTAGACCCAGCAGATACATCTGTACAAAATCCAGCCGGAGAACCTTATTACGTTATTTTTAACGAAGAAATGGAAAATCAAGCAAATGAATGTAGTGGACAAGTTAGTCAAAACGAAGGTTGTGTACTTTTTGATAAAACAGATAATCCAAACAAATTGTATAACTCAACAGAGACTTATAAAAATAGTGAAGATTCAGATGTTAAATATGGTCCTGTAAATCCTGTTGAAACTGGGATCAAAGACTCAAACACAATATTAAAGGTAAACAGAGACAGAGAATGTTCAGAATGGTTAGCTTGTAAAACTTCTGTTCCTTTTACTGATGCAAAAGGTGTGCGTACAGAACTTTGTTACCAATATGATTTGTGTAATGAATCCTTACCAGGAATTGGTTGTACAAGTTGGGTTGGTAGTGATGGAAAAGTTCCTTCAGTCTTAAGTCAAGAAAAGTATGTAACCAGAAGTACTTCTTGGTATGACAATGAATACACAGGTTACTCACTTTTGGATAGCTATCCTGTTCAAGATTATATTTATGTAA
>CAZHUL010000058.1:0-5437 GCA_964535435.1 uncultured Gammaproteobacteria bacterium
AATCATTTCAAAATAAAGAATTATAAGACAACAATAACTAACAAAATTAGAATAGCAATTGAAAAATAAAGATGGGAATGGTCTTTTTTGTTCTTCATTTTTCTTTTTCCCCCACCAAAATGAAAAAGCTCCCCACAATGGAAAGCCTATCATTTTTTTGTTATTTTAGTCAACAATAGAAAATTCTAAATGTTCCAATTGTTCAAACATTTCATTTGTTCTAGTTGTTCAAAGTGAAAAACAAAAAAAGACTAATTATAAATCTTTTTTGTTTATTTTGGTGAAATAAAGACAAGAACCTTCAACTTCGCTCAGGATGATGCGTTATTTTTGTCATCCCCAACTTGATTGGGGATCCAGGGTTTGAGTCAACGTTTATTTATTTAAATTCCTAGATTCCCGATCGAGCCGGGAATGACAAAAAGGGAACATTGTTTGATTTGTAAATGTATGCTTTTGTGAAATAAAGAATGGGATCCCTCTCTATCGCTCGGGATGACGTATTGTTTGTTTTCTTACTTAATCTGTCTAGTCTGCTTATTTGTTAGTCTGCTTTCCTCTCACGTCATATTGAGCATAACGAAGTGAAGTCGAAATATCTCGAAACTAAATAACCAGAATTATGAATATTCAAAGTTTCTTGTGATTCTTTATCGAGATCCATTCGACTGCATTCCACTTTACTCCATTCCGCTCAGGATGACGTTATAGAATAGCAAATTAGGCAGAGTAAGCAGATTAGGTAAGGACATATTTATAACATTTCGAACAAGCGAAGCGATATAACAATTAGAACTACGCTCGTATTTCCGCATCAAATTCTTTTTTAAGCACTCTTACCAATTCTTTATGGATAATATTTACATCTTCTGTTTTTAAAGTCTTTGAATTTGATTGGTATACAATGTGATATGCCATACTCTTTTTTGTTTTACCTATTTTTTCTCCCTCAAAAACATCAAAAAGTTCTACCGAAGTAATTAATTCATCTACTTTTTTCATAGTTTCTACCAAATCTTTGTACAAAACATCTTTTTCTACTACCAAAGCAATATCGCGCTCTACCGATGGATATTCGGAAACAGAACTAGAAATTTCTTTTTCACGCAAAAATGGTAATAATTTTACTAAATTTAACTCACAAACAGCAACCCTATTTGGAATACCAAGTTTTTGTTGAACACTTGGGTGAACTTCTCCAACCATACCAACAACATCTCCATAAACCACAACTTTTGCAGATCTTGTTGGGTGCATAAATTCATAACCTTCTTTTTTACCTATCTGCAGTTCATAATCAATTCCCAAACTTTCCAAACAATCTGCCAAAACACTGGAAACTTCATAAAAAGGAGTTTCCGAATCTTTTTGTGAAAAAACAAAACTTAAATTTAAATCTTGTCTTGGTAATAACGCTCCACTATTTGGCTCTACTCTAGCCCCAGATTCTTCCAAAATATATGTCACGCCAAATTCATAAAATGCCAAAATCTTTTCATTGTGAGAATTTTTTTCAACATTTTCCAACAAACTTGGCAACAAACTTCTGCGTAAAAATGGTCTATCTTTTGCAAGCGCATTATCTAACTCAATAAATTTCTCTGTACTAATATTCATTTTTTTAAGCCAATTTGGTGCCACAAAAGAATAATTATAAACTTCTGTAAATCCATTTTCCAAAGTAATTTTATCTTGCAAAATTCTTTTTACTTTAAACAAATCACTTTTAACCGGAGGCGTAATATCAAATTTTGGCAACGTTCCTTCTACTGCACCATAACCATAAACCCTCATTACTTCTTCTGCCAAATCTTCTTTAATTGAAACATCTTTTGTAGCACGCCAAGTAGGAATTGTCACAGAAAAATTATTTCGCTTTTCTTTTATTACAAAACCTAAACTTTCTAAAATTTCCACAACACGTTTTTCTTCTATTTCAAAACCAGCATATTTACTAATAAAATCTTTTTCAAATTCAATAGGGCCAATATCCAATTTAAACTTAGAAATATCTATAACACTACTTGCGACTTTTGAATTTGGACACAATTCCAAAATAAGTTGTACTGCACGACGCAAGGCAAGTTCTGCCAAATTTGGGTCAATACACTTTTCAAATCTAGATGAAGATTCTGTTCTAACATTTAGTTTTGTACTCGTTTTTCTAATTGCGCTAGCATTAAAATTTGCAGATTCAAAAATTATTGTTTTTGTTTTTTCGCTCACTGCACTACTCTCTTCCCCTATTACACCGGCCAAAGCTAAAATCTGTTTTTTGTTTGCAATTAACAAATCTCCTTCGTTTACTTCTCTTTCCTCTCCATCCAAAAATTTAGCTTTTTCTCCACCTTTTGCTTGCTTTACATAAATTTCTATTTCGCCTTCTTTATTTTTTAATTTATCTGCGTCAAAAGCGTGCATTGGCTGACCAACATCAAACATTATATAATTTGTTACATCTACCAAAACGTTTTTTGGTGTTACACCAATTGTGTTCAACCTTTTCTTTAACCAATCTGGAGACTCTAGTGTAGAAACTCCTTCAATTGCCACAGCCATATAACGCGTACAAAGGTTTGGATCTTTTACCTTAACTTTTAAATTTACTCCACCATCTTTTGATGTTGGAATTTCTGGAGGATTATAATCGCTAAGTTGTTTTTTGTACAAAACAGCAACTTCTCTGGCCATTCCATAGTGTCCCCACAAATCTGGTCTGTTTGAAAGTGATTTATTATCAATATCCAAAATTACATCCCCAACTTTTAGAGCTTCAGAAACAGGCGTTCCAACACCAACTTCAAGTGAACTTAAATCCATTATTTCTTTTTCATTTTTTGCAGGAAAAATTTCTCCTAAACCTATTTCATCTGATGCACAAATCATTCCGCTAGAATCAACTCCTCGAAGTTTTGCATCTTTTATTTCTACTAATTCCCCCTCACCATGCCAACGCACTTTTGCGCCCGACAAAGCAACAGCGACTTTTAATCCTTTTTTTACATTTGAACCACCACAAACAATCTGAACATCTTCTTCTTTACCAACATTTACCATGCAAACTTTTAACTTGTCTGCATCTGGATGAGCACTACACTTTGAAATTTCCCCAACAACAATATCGTTAAGAAGGGATTTTTTGTCCTCAAAATTCTCAACCTCAACGGTGCTTAAAGTTAATTTACTAGCCAAATCTTCTGCAGTCACAGAATCCGGCAAAAAAACATAATCTTGTAACCAATCTTTACTTATTATCATATATTAAAATTGTTTTAGGAATTTTAAATCTCCGCCGGCAAATGCGCGAACGTCTTCTATCATATATTTAAGCATTACAAGTCTGTACAAACCAAAACCAAATGCAAAGGCTTGGTATTCATCTGGATCTACGCCCCCAGCTTTTAGAACATTTGGATGAACCATTCCAGCACCAAAAACTTCTAACCAACCTGTTTTTTTACAAACTCTACAACCTTCGCCTTTACACAAAAAACAACTAACTTCACCGTTTACTCCAGGTTCTACAAAAGGATAAAATTTTGGTCTTAATCTAACTTGTGTTTCCTCGCCATAAAGATGTCTAGCGACTATCTCTAAAGTGCCTTTCAGATGACTAAAATTTATATTTTTATCTACAATCATTCCTTCTAGTTGATAAAATGTATGCTCGTGTCTTGCGTCCGTTGCTTCATTTCTAAAACACCTACCAGGAACAATCATTTTTAAAGGAGAGCCATATTTTTGCATTGCACGAACTTGGACAGGAGAGGTGTGTGTTCTCATTACCCAATTCAAATTATCTTTTATATAAAAAGTATCTTGCATGTCTCTTGCTGGATGATCCGCAGGAACATTTAAGGCCTCAAAATTATAATATTCACTCTCTATTTCTGGACCATCTAAAACTACAAAACCCATAGAAATAAACAAGTCTTCCAAACTTTTTTGCACCATTGTATTTGGGTGAAAATGACCTTTTCTTTTATTACCTAAAAAAGGTTGGGTTACATCAATTCTTTCTTTTTCCGCCACTTTGTCCATTTGCAAAGCTTTTATTTCTTCTTCTTTTTCTGCGAATAATTCTAACAATTCTTTTTTTACTAAATTTGCAGACTGCCCAAATTCTTTTCTTTCTTCGGGCTCCATATCTTTCATTTTTTTCATTAAATCTGTGAACTCTCCTGCTTTTCTACCAAAAAAAACAATCTCAAATTCTTTTAGAGATTCTTTATCTTTTATATTCTTTAGTTCATCTACAAATTTCTCCTTCAAACTTTCTAAAACTTTTTGCATATAAATTTGTTTTTAAAGGGATTGTCGCCAAATATACTTTCTTTATTTAAATTTCTAAATTTTGAGCGAGATGAAAAGAAAAAATATTTGCCCTGCCGTAGAACCTATTCAATATCTTTTTAATTTAATTCCATTCTATTTTGGCTACAAATCTTATTAAAAAGTTTAGTATAGAACCACTATCCTTCACTTTTTAATAAAATTTTCGCTCAAAATATAATAAAATTAATTTATAAAAATATATTGAATAGGTTCTCGGCATCGGAAATATTTTTTCTTAAAGTCGTAGCCAAAATTTAGAAATTTTAGTAGAAATGGTGTTTGGCGACAGTCCCTTATAATATTAAAAAGCATACCATTTCCGGTATGCTTTTTTCAAGTGCTTAATACTAATTTATTACAATACTATCTATTATTGCTCTTAACTCGTCTCTAGTTGCATTATCTCCTTCACTATAGAAAAAGCGTACAACATAAGAATCATCATCATTATAGCCATAAGAAACTCTTTCTTTTGGTAATGCAGAATCAATTTGTTTTTGGGTTGTCCCCGGACCAAATCCTACAGCAACTTCTTGATAAGCAGATTTTTTGAAAATTTCCACTCTTCCAACTTTATCGCCAACTGCGGTGACTTTAATTGAATCAAGAGGGCCATTTGATTTTGTAACAACATATCCTTCCGGATATTTTAAACTTAAAGATAATGGTTGTACATCAGAAAAATTTAATAATGCTTTACTAACCACAATTGGTGCTACTGGCTGTATTTCATCGGCAATATCTTTGGTTGTAATTTCTTTATATACTTCATCCATCATACCTCGCATATCTGTAAATCCATTTTCCACTTCTGCTCTTTGGGAGTTTGTAAAAATAGAAAAAGCAAAAAATAAACCAATCAGAATTATAGTAATAACTAACAAAATCAAAATAGGTAATTCTAACCCACCTGCTTTTTGTTCAAACTCTTCATTCATATTTTTATGTTATGTTAAATATATTTTTATTATACCACAAAATCTAAAAGAAACTCAAAATATCTTTTCCAGTTACCATAATTATCAAAAGCATCAAAAGTGCAAAGCCAATTGTATGAGCAATTTGTTCATATTTAACCGGTACTGGTTTACGAATAATTTTT
>CAZHUL010000059.1:0-5426 GCA_964535435.1 uncultured Gammaproteobacteria bacterium
AAATTTTATTTAATACTCTTGTTTGTAAAATAATACCACCATTTCAAAGGATTATTCAAGGATTTAATATTTTCACCTTCTCCCTCGCTGTCATTATTTTGGACCTCAAAATTTTTATCTAAATTAAAAAAGACTATATTTTCACCATCTTTTTGCATATTTAACTCTGTGCGGGCTTTTTCCTCTACAAAATTGTCGCTCATTACATAAGATAAAATTTCCATTGATTCTAATTTCTTTGATTCTAAACCATCTATTTCTTTTTGTAAAGATTCAACCTCTCTTTTTATTTTAAAGTCTTGGTAAAATCCTTTTGCGTAAACAAAAACCACAAAACCAGCTATTAAAATTAGACCAAGTAAAAAAAACTTAGTTGAAAAAAAATCATTCAAAAATTTTCCTTCTTTTTTTTGCATACCTAAATCTATTTTTGTGTATCAATAAAACCTCTGTTTTTTAACTCTTGCCTAGATTTTAAATAAATTCTTTTTAGTTCTTCATCTTCTAGGCTATCTACAATACTATTTGCCTCATCATCGCCACCTATCCCTTTTAAATTATTGTGCCTAAATTCATTTATTTTTTGTTGAATAAAAACAGGATCTTTTATTTTTTCTACAATTATTTGAACACTACCCGCAGCTGTTTGAATAGTTACGTCTCCATAACGAAAAATAGTACCAACTATCCCCTTAACCCTTCCAGAAACCCCTTCAACTTGATCATAAAGAACTTCAGAAATAACTTTATCAAAAACGCCCCGCCTATTTATATCTATTATTCTATGGTTTGTAATTATACACATGTCTTTTCTCCATAAATAAAGCCCACGTGCCACGGACATAGCAGAAACAAATATAATAAGCACGAAACCAATACTACCCCAAATTCCATAAGAAAAAAGGCGGAACATAAGAAAAAAGGCTAACATCAAAAAAAACAATGCTACAGCCCAATACCAAAAGAGTGTAAACATATACCTACGAAGACCAAGTAAAATTCTTTCGTCTTGTTTTAAGTTTATTTTTTTTGTGTTCATATCTTCTTTTTATTTAATGATTTTCTAATCGCTTCTCTATCATCCCACAAAATTTTCTCTCCATTTGCTACAACAATCGCCTGTTCGCTTCCTTTTCCTGTTACTAAAATCAAATCACCTTTTTTTGCCAAGTCTACAGCTTTTTGTATCGCTTCTCCCCTATCAAAAATCTCAAACAAATCATCATTTAACTTTTTACCAACTTTTTTTGCACCAGCGGAAACTTGTTTAATTATCTCCATTGGATCTTCATCATACGGATCTTCATTTGTAACTATACAAACATCTGCACTCTTACCAACAATCTTTCCAATTGGCTCTCTGCGAGATTTATCTCTTCCACCACCGGCAGAACCACAAACATGAATTACACGCTTTGGATTTAAAACTTTTACAACTTTATACAAAGATTTTAAAGCTACAGGCTCAAAAGCATAATCTACAATTACCTGAAATCCAAAGCTTTCTGATTCTTTTATAAATTCTATTCTACCGGGAACGCCATCAAAATTCTTCACAGCTTTTTTTATTTTAGACCAATCTACTTTTAATTCTCTAACAATTGAAATTGCAGAGAGAATATTCAAAGCATTATGTTCCCCAAAAAGAGAGGTAATTAATTCTTCATCATTTATCTGAAAATCTAAACCTTTTGTAGTTGTTTTTATATTACTTAACAAAAAGTCATTATCCAAATTTTTTACAAAAACCTCTTCTCCTTTTTTACCAAAACCAATTTTCTTAGAAAAATTAAAATCAACAAACTCTTGTACTTGTTCTATATTTTCATTTACAAAAACTTTTTTAGCTACTTTTTCTCCGTTCAAAGTTTTTACTCTTCCGTTTGCGGTATATTTAAAAAGTTTTAATTTTGCATTTTTATAATTTTCAAAACCACCATGAGATTCTATATGTTCAGGATATAAGTTTGTAAGCAAAACATAATCATAATTTATAAACCTATGGCGATATTGAATAATTCCCTCTGAAGTTGTTTCTACTATGGCAATAGTACACTTTTTATTTACCATTTCACGCAAATATTTTTGAATTGCGGTTCTGCCAAGCATAGTCATTTTTGTATCGTTTAGCTTGTCTTGTCCTGCAACATAAAAATCTATTGTAGAGAGCGCACCAACAACAAAACCTGCTTGTTCTAAAAGTTGACGCAATAAATAAGCTGTAGTGGATTTACCGCTTGTTCCCGTTATACCAATTACCAAAAGTTCTTCTGATGGATTTTTATATTTTACAGCTCCGTACCAAGCAAAAAATAAATGCTTTAGATTTAAAATCCTTTTTGGTATTAATTTTTTAAATAATTTTTTCATAATAAAATTTTACACTTTATCTTTATTCGGGGCTGTCACCAAACACGCTTTCGTTATTAAAATTTCTAAATTTTGAGCGAGACGAAAAAAAATATTTACCCTGCAGAGCATCGGAAATATTTTTTCTTGAAGTCGTAGCCAAAATTTAAAAATTTTAGTAGAAATGGTGTTTGGTGATATTCCCTATTCATGTAATACTATTAGTGTAGCAATTTAAGTAAAAAAAAGGAACACCAAAAGGAGGCTGTCCATGAACATACCAGTTATGCTCTTTATAAATAAAGGACAATTCGTAAATTATTTGTGCGACTTTATAATCCCCAAAAAAGTAAATCAACAAGTACAACCAAAAGCTATACAGGATGTTAAATTAGTTTTAGATATAGACACAAAGCATGGCCTAACAATGGGAGTTTTTGAACTATCCCCAAAAGATGAACCTCCCTACTATGTTTTTGTGCACTACACATCAAACTTTGATGGAATTATTGGACAAACAGCTCTGCTTAAATTTGTTGTTCCAGCTAAAAAAAATCCCGAGGAATATGATACATTAATTCATCTCTTTGAGACCATTTTGGGTTTCAAAATGTATGGGTATTGTCATTATACAGATTAACCCACTATCTTGTGGGTTTTTATTTCCTTAAACTTAGTTCATAGTTTATTTGTTCCAACTTTCTAACAGCATTTTTGGCTTGATCCAATTTAGTGCGAAGATAACTAGTCAAATTAAATTCAATTAATTCACCAACTACTTCTTGGGCGGTCTCCTGACAACGCTGGGCCATTTCAAAATCTCTTTTAGTTGCAAATCTCACAGCATAACGCAAAAGCTCTCCCGGAACATCACAAAGACCCGCAATATAAACATCATCCGGCACATTCAATTTAATTTCTCCAAAATCTTTACCACCGATAAAATCAAAAAACAAACTAGCTTCTACGATTTCCTCCAAACCAGCCCTATAAGAACCTTGAGCATCCAAAACATTGATATCAAACCTTTTTTGTAATTCTACCATTATATTTTTGGATTCTTGCATTTTTAATTCCGCATCAGTTGTATCTTCTCTGTGAAGTGAAAAAATAGCGCGTTTCGCTAAATGCAAAGCATCACCCGAATCTTTAATTATCTCTCTTCGTTCTGTATCAGACTTAGTCATTCTTTCTTTTACCCCATTTATATATTCTTTATCTAGCATATTTTTTTCTTCTTCTAATTAAATAAATTGTCTTTATAAACTCTATCAAAAACACATTCACAAGTCCAAAAATTATTAAAATTTCCCACTCTCTTAAACCAATAGGCACTGTTTTTAATAAAATCTGAAGTGGTTTCCAGTAAACCGCCAAGATAAGAAGTGCCCAACCAAACAATACCGCCAAATTTAAATACATATTCCCAAAAGGATTTCTCTCCCAAACATGATAACGCATACTTCTTACAGAAAAAATATATAAAAGTGAATCAACTGCTAAACCAAGAAATACAACTGTGCGTGTTAAATCTATATTATTTGTTGTTTTCAAAAAAAATAAAAACATCCCCAAAAGCATTAAATTTGCCACAATACTTATAATAGCAATCATAACTTTCATTTCCCCATCAATTAATTTCCCTTTTTTATTTCTTGGAGGTTCACTCATATTTTCCTTTTCTCCTTTGTCAAAAGCTAAAGCCATGTTTGGAAATGAATCCTCAATAATATTTACCCATAAAATCTGTGCAGGTAGTACCGGAAGTGGCAAACCCAAAACCAAACTAACAGAAATTAAAGTGACTTCAGCAAAACTTCCGGAAAGCAAATATAAGACAACTTTTTTAATGTTTTGATAAATAGTCCTTCCTTCTTCTACAGAATAAACAATAGTACTAAAATTGTCATCTAATAAAACTAAGTCTGAAACCTCTTTGGCGACATCAGTTCCGGAACCAACAGCAACACCTATATCTGCGCCTTTTAAGGCTGGTGTATCATTTACTCCATCACCAGTCATTGCAATCACTTCTCCATTTTTTTGCAAAGCTTTAACTATTCGCATTTTGTCTCCTGATTCAACTCTTGCAAAAATACTTATATCTTTAATAGACTCCCTCAAAACCCTGTCGTTCATTTTATCCAACTGTTCCCCAGTCAAAACATTATTTTTTCCAATATTTAAACCCATTTTATCTCCTATTGCTCTAGCAGTTTCCAAATGATCTCCAGTTATCATTATTACTCTTATTCCAGCTTCTTTGGCTATTTTAAATGTTCCAATCACATCTTTTCTAATAGGATCTGAAATCCCCACCAATCCCAACAAAACCAAATCTTCTGTATCTCCATTTCCTAATTCATTTTTAGTTTTTGGAAAAGTTTTGTAGCCAACAGCCAAAACACGTAAACCTTGTCCAGTTAAAATTTTCTGTTTTTCCTCAAAAAACTTTATTTTTTCCTTATCTATTTTAAATACTTTTTCTCCTTTTCTATAAAAACCCGACTTTTGAAAAATAATTTCCGGCGCACCTTTTATATACATGTAATTTTTATCTTTGCCGGACTGCAAACTGGCTATAAATTTAGTTTTACTTTCAAATGGAATCTCGTCCAATCTGTGATTTATTTTTTCTAATTTTACTTTTTCTATCCCAATTTTAAGTCCGGCATGCAAAAAAGAGGCGTCAGTTGTGTCTCCTATTACAGAAACCCTCCCTGTCGGACTTTTTTGCAAATACGCATCGTTAGCAAAAATACCTGCAGTCAATATAAAAAGCGCTTCTTTCTTTTGTTTTAAATTATCTTCATTTTCTACGTCAAAATCATCACTAGCTGTAGAAATTTTAGTCACGTACATTTTTCCTTCTGTAATTGTTCCTGTTTTATCACAACAAATTACACTTACAGAACCCAATGTTTCGGCAGACACCAACCTACGAACTAATGCATTTCTCTTCAATATTTTCTGCATTCCAATAGCTAAAATAACTGTTAGCGAAATAACTAAACCTTCTGGAATGGCGGCAACAGCCATAGCAACTGAAACTTCAATAAGTTCAATTATATTATAAT
>CAZHUL010000060.1:0-5402 GCA_964535435.1 uncultured Gammaproteobacteria bacterium
TATATCACCCTCAAATCAAAATTTCTGCTTAGGTTTATTTTGGCGCTGTCGTCCAAAGCCGAGTCAAAGCAGACAAAAATGTCGTTTTCCGTTAAATTTAGGCTTTCGGCTTGCTCTTGGGTTATTTTGTCCGCAAAGGTGATAAACATTTTTTTGCCGTTATCTTCCACTTGCCAATAAGCAAAAGGACTATTGGTTTCATTTAAAACAACATTTGAATTCAAGTCAAAACCCTCTTTAAGCAAAATTTCATACACAACCGACTTTTTGCTGTATTTATCCACGAGCGGTTTTTCTACAAATAATTTTGTTTGATCAAGTAGTTTTTGTTTATCCTCTTCATTTTCCAAAACTTTCCATTGTCTATAATTTGAATTTTGGAGTTTTAAAGCCTTAAAACCTATATCACCTTTGCCGATTTTTTCTCCAGCTCTACGAATGCGTTCACGCGATATTTGGGCGATTGTCTCAAAACCAGCTTTTTTGGCTTCACTCTTTTCATCCACCGCCTCTGGCAACTGAACACAAATCCATTTTCTATTTCCACCGTCTTCAGCATTTAAATCCATAACAGCATGCGCTGTTGTGCCGGAGCCTGCGAAAAAATCTAAAATAATATCGTCTTTATTTTTTGATTGTGAAAGTAAAATAAGTTTTCTAATTAATTCAACTGGTTTTGGATTATCAAAATAAAAATTACCTAATAAATCTCTTAATATTTTTGAAGCACTTTCTGTCGAACCACAATCAAATAATAAGTTCGGATTTGCAGAAGTAGTATTTTTATCCTCAAAATCATAAATTTTAAGCTTTATAATTCCTTCGTCAAGAATAAACCTATTTTTTAATTCAAGTTCCTGTGCTTTTTTTTCACCAATCTGCCAACGCTTTCCATCACGTGGTTTTTGTCCAAGAATTGGGAAAATCATTGTTTGTCGTTCATAATTTCCAATATTCTTTTTTTCAATGATTGTAAGACGGTAATTGCCATCTTTGTCAATATGTGGATATATACGTTCTTCTGTTAAAAAAACACGCAGATTTAAACCATTCTCACTTTTTCCATAACATAAAATATACTCAGTAAGAGAACTAACAGTAGCCCCCTCAACATTTGTAGTTGTTCCCTTCTTTTTCCATAAAAAACTTGTAATAAAATTCTCCTCCCCAAAAATTTCATCCATTATAAGCCGTAAATTGGCGACCTCATTATCATCTATGGAAATAAAAATAACCCCATCTTCTTTTAACAAATTTCTCGCCAAAAAAAGACGCGGATACATCATAGTGAGCCAATCGCTGTGATAACGACCGCTTGATTCTGTGTTAGTTGTCATTTTTATACCATTTTCTGTTTGTCCAGTCCTTTCGTAATAATCTGCCTTATTTTCCGTAAAATTATCTTTATAAATAAAATCCTTACCAGTGTTGTAAGGTGGGTCAATATAAATCATTTTTATCTTTTCTCTATAATGCTTTTGTAAAAGTTTTAAAACTTCCAAATTATCCCCTTCTATAAATAAATTCTCTGTTTTATCCCAATTTTTACTTTCTTTTTCGTCTGGAGACAAAGTTCCGGTTGCGGGAACACGTAAATTTTTGAAAGCATCGCTTTTACCCGCCCATGAAAGTCCATATTTTTCATTTTCTGCCAAAACCCCATTCTCATCAAAAAAAGTTTTTAAACTATCAAAATCAATTTGTCCTTCTTTTATAAAATTTGGAAATATTTTTTTTAATTTTTCCAAATTTTCATTTTCTATATTTTCAGATGTCTTATTTATTTTTTTCATCATATTTTATTCTTTTAAACTTCTTTAGTTTAACACTCTTAAGACATTAAGGTCAAACACAAAAAAGCAACCTTTTCAGATTGCTTTTTTGTTTTTTGTATTCGTAAAAAGTTTACTTAAGTTCAACTTTTCCACCAGCTTCTTCAATTTGTGTTTTCATTGCTTCAGCTTCTTCTTTCTTTACATTTTCTTTGATCATAGCAGGAGCGCCATCTACCAAAGCTTTTGCATCAGCAAGTCCAAGACCTGTGATTGTTTTTACAACTTTAATTACTGCAATCTTTGTTGGACCGAAGTCAGTCAATTCTACATTGAATTCTGATTTTTCTTCTGTTGCAGGAGCTTCTGCACCACCAGCTACAGGACCAGCCATCATCATTGCAGGAGCAGCTGCGCTTACTCCAAATCTTTTTTCCAAAACTTTTACAAGTTCTGAAAGTTCGATTACAGATAATGTTTCAATAGTTTTTACCAAGTCTGCAAATTTTGCAGGAATTTCTACTGTAGTTTCTTCTACAATTATTTCTTCTGTCATATTATTTTTAATTATAGGGAATTTTTTCCCATTAAGCTTCACTTTTTGAATCTTTAATCGCGTTTAGAACATTAACAACTGAACGTAAATTTCCTGCAAGCACATTAACGAATCCGGAAATTGGAGCATTAATTGTACCAACCAACTGAGCATAAAGCTGTTGTTTACTAGGTAATTTAGCAAGTGCATTTACCTGCATAGCCTCGATGTACTTTCCTTCCAGAATTCCACCAAAAACTTTTACAATTTCAAAGTTTTTTGCAAACTTTGAAACTATTTGTGCAGGAGCAACTTCGTCGTTTGTCCCAAAAAATACTGCCACTCCACCTTCAAATATCTCTGAATCAATTTCAAGGCCAGCGTTAGCTGCAGCTTTTTTGATTAAAGTTTTTTTACTGATTAAACATTTAACACCTTCTTCTTTACATTTGTTTCTCAAATCGTCTGTTTGACTTACGGTCAAACCTTGAAAATTTGCAAAAACAATAGATTTAGAATTTTTAATTCCATCTGTTAAACGCTCCAGTGTACTTTCTTTTTGTTGTCTAGTTTTTGCCATATTTTAAAATAAAAAAACTGTGACAAACTTTGCCACAGACTAGGAACTTCTGATAAATATATCATCTACTGCAATCTCCAAATTTTGGCTACGACTTAAAGAAAAAATATTTCCACTATTTACCATAGGGCAAAAATTTTTTCTTTTCGTCTCACTCAAAATTTGAAAATTTCGTAACGATACTATATTTATCAGATGTTCCTAAAAGTATTCGACCTAATAAAGCTGTAAACAGCTCTTTAATACCTCGGTAGCGTATTTAATTTCTAAGAACTTGTTTGAAATCTTTTTTTGAATCAATTTTATTATATTTTGAGCGAAAATCTTATAAAAAAATGAAGTATAGCGGAACTATATTGAACTTTTTTAGAAGATTTGTAGCCAAAATAGAATGAATTGAACGAAAAAAAATTTTAAACAAGTTCTTATGTTGAAAAGCTACTGTCTATGGTGTAAGTTTTCTTGACTACATACTATAACATTAAAAATATAATGTCAAGTAAAGTCTTGTACCGCCAAGGGGAATCGAACCCCTGTTACCGGGATGAAAACCCGGCGTCCTAACCACTAGACGATGGCGGCAATTAGCACTAATACACAAAAATTATACTATAATTCCTTGATTTTGTCAAGATTATAGATGATTACCTTTATTTTTTAACTAATTTAAGTTATTATACTAAGCAAAGTATGAAAATATTAGCAATAGAAACATCTTGCGACGAGACTTCTGTCGCTTTGGTGGAGTTCAAAAATTCAAAAATTAATATACTTGCAGAAAAAACTGCGAGTCAAATTAATATACACAAAAAATATGGTGGTGTTGTTCCGGAAATTGCCGGTAGAAAACACGCTGAATTTATTTTGCCAACCATAAAAGAGGTTTTAGAAGGACAACCAAAGCCAGATGTTATAGTTTCTGCAAACGGACCTGGACTTATCACCGGACTTATTATAGGAGTAGAAACTGCAAAAATGCTTTCTATACTTTTGAAGGTTCCAATAGTTTCTACGAATCACATGGAAGGTCATATTTATTCTGCGCTTTTAGAAGAAAAAGATTTAGATGCAATCAAATTTCCAGCACTAGCACTAATAGCTTCTGGCGGACATTCCGAACTAATAGTAATGAAAGATAATTTGTCCTACGAAAAAATCGGTATGACGCGTGACGACGCCGCTGGCGAATGTTTTGATAAAGTTGGTACACTTCTTGGTTTTGAGTATCCAGGTGGCCCAAAGGTTTCTAAAGAGGCCTTAAAAGGCAATCCAAAAGCAATAGACCTTCCAAGACCAATGTTAAATAGTGATAATTTTGATTTTAGTTTCGCAGGATTAAAGACTGCTTCACTTTATTTTTTGCAAAAAAATAAAAAAGTAAACAAAGCTGATTTTGCAGCAAGCTTTGAACAAGCCGTTGTAGATGTTTTAGTTTCCAAAACAATGCGAGCTGTAGGAAAATACAAACCAAAAACAATAATTTTGGCAGGTGGAGTTAGTGCAAACAAAAAACTTAGAGAAACTCTAAGCAAAGAAATTGAAACAAATTTTCCAAAAACAAAGTTCCTACTTCCACCTCAAGATTACACAACCGACAATGCTGTTATGGTTGCAGTTGCCGGATATTTTAAAGCAAAAAACAAACAGTATACAACTTGGAAAAACCTAAAAGCCGAACCAAATTGGGAATTGGGAGAATAGTTTATTATTCACTCACATGTATCCTATCCTCGCCAACAAGCTCTTCTAGCTTGTTTTTTAAATCTTCGTCAAAAGTAATATATAAAAATTTAATAGTCTGAGTTCCTATTTGAACATACACAGTATGTTCACCACCTTTTTTGTTAAGTAGTGTTTTTAGTTTTGCACCTTTTTCTTTTGCCTCTTCCAAAGTTAAAAAAATCTTTACCCACTTTTGTTTTTTTTCTTGAACATTAAAATTGTTCGCTTTTATTCCATATGCAATTTCTTTGTAAACATCACGAAAATTGTCTTTGTTTATAGCCATCACACTTTCCACGAACAATTTGTTATCCCCCGCTTCTCGTGGGGTTTTTCCCTTTATTAAAACCACTGTATTTTCTACCCAAATATCTTTTGTAGTTTCATAAGTTTTTGGAAAAACTAAAAGTTCTACAGAACCACTTGTATCTTGAATATGTGCAAAAAGCATCTGACTTCCCTTTTTTGTTGTCATCTTTTTAAAGCCACTCAAAACCCCACCAATCAAAAGTGTTTTATCTCTATCAGCTTCTTCCAAAGAACTTATTAATTCTATACTACCACTTAACTCTTTCTGAAAATTTGTAAAAGGATGCGAAGATAAATAAATTCCAAGCAAATTCTTTTCCCAATCTAATTTTTGCTCTTCCGTTACAAACTCAGCATCTTTCATAGAAACCTTTGAACCTATATCAATTTGTGAACCAAAAAACAAAGAATTCTGATTTCGTGTTTCTTTTTCTCTATGTTCTCTGGTAAAAAACAACATGTTTTCCATATTTGCCAAAAGCAC
>CAZHUL010000061.1:0-5329 GCA_964535435.1 uncultured Gammaproteobacteria bacterium
TAGAAGTTTTAATAACGAAAGCGTGTTTGGCGACAATCCCTATTCTTATAATATAGTCTATAAACGATTTTTGCTCAACTTTGAACTGTTAATTAAAAGTTATTCACAGTTTACTTTTATTTATAATACTATAAAATAAACTTATAGATCTTTCACAAAGGAGACGAGAATGAGCGAAGAACAAAAACCTTTGAAATTTATTGTTATTGAAAGTCCTTACAAAGGTAACGACCCAAATTGGGCTGATGTAGAATTTAATTTGGCGTTTCTAAGAAGTTGTATGAAATATGTTTTTGACCAAGGTCTTACACCTTGGGCTGGGCATGGATTGTACACTCAGCCAGGTGTTTTGAATGACAAAATTCTTGAAGAAAGAGCTAAAGGAATTGACGGTCACATAGCCGTTGGAAGAAAGCTTTGCGAAGGTGGCGAGGGAGAAATTTGGATTTTCACAAATCTTGGTATTAGCGATGGGATGATAGAAGGTGGCGAAAAGGCACAAGAAACTGGTTGTGTTGTTCACTACAAAGAATTGCCAAAAGAAATATTTGACGCACTTTGCAAAGAGTGGGGTATAGATCCAAAATCTTTCGAGAAATAAACAAAACGGAGCTTTTACAGCTCCGTTCTTTTTTATCTTGACTTTTACCCAAAAATGTGTAAGAATAGTCCCGACCTTTCAACACAGGGGTAAGGAATGGATAAAAAAATGCCGACAGTGGAAGAATTACCAGCCAACAAAAGAAGGTTTGTAATTGTAGAAAGTCCATACAAAGGTGACAGCCCAAGATGGGAAGATATAGATTTTAATATTGCCTATCTAAACCTTTGCCTAAACGATTGTTTTCAAAGAGGTGAAATTCCATTTGCAAGCCATGCTATTTATACTTTGTCTGGAGTTTTGGATGACAAAGATAAAGAAGAACGTCGTATAGGTATTGAATCTGGTTTGGCTCTTGGAAATGTTCTTTTAAATGCTGGTGGAATAAAAGCAATTTACTATGATTTGGGGATATCAGAAGGTATGAAAGAGGGTGCAAAAATAACCCATGATTCTGGTCTAAATGTTGAGCTACGAAGATTGCCAAAAGATATTTTCAACAAACTTTGCAGTAATTGGAATAAACCAAATCTCAAACGCATATAAACAAAACGGAGCTTTTACAGCTCCGTTCTTTTTTTATTTTATTCAAAACCGAAAACTGAAGTCCGAAGACAGAAGACTGAAAGCTAATTTTCCATTTTTTTCAAAATATCTATATTTTTTTTGTCTGGACCATTGTTATCAAAACCCGGAACTTCCAAAATCCACGGTACTTTACTAAAATCTTTATTTTTTGCTAAATTTTGAAAACTTTTTAAACCAATAAAACCTTCACCAACATTTTCATGTCTGTCGTGTTTAGAATCAAATTCTGTTTTGGAATCATTCAAATGAATACAAACCACATTTTTCCAACCAAATTCTTTGTCACAAACTTTTACAAAATTTGTTATTTCTTTTGGTGTATATTTTAAAATTCCAGCTTCAAAAATGTGTGCTGTATCCAAACAAACTTTTATTCTTTTGTCTTTTACACCACTAAACATTTCGCCAATTTCTTCTAGTGTATTTCCCAATTTTAAACCTGCGCCAGCTGAATTTTCTATAATTAAACTAGTTTTTCCGGGAACTTCTTTTAAAACTCTTTTCATTCCTTCTATGGCGCGCACTATTGCTTCTTTTTTTGAACTATCTTTTCCAGAGCCAACATGAAAAACAAGACCGTCTGCACCAATATCTTCTGCAATTTTTAGATGCCCTGCCAAATTACTAATTGACGCATGCCATAACTTTTCACTAGGACTTCCCAAATTTACCAAATAGCTTGCGTGCAAAAAAATTGGACCAACTTTTGACTTTTTATGTTCTTTTTTAAACTCTAAGATTTCGGCTTCTGTTGGTTTTTTTACACTCCATTTCATTGGGGAGCAACCAAAAATCTGTACAACTTCTGCTTCTATTTTTTCTGCATTTTTAAAACAATTTACCAGCCCACCAGCGACTGAAACATGTGCTCCTATTTTCATACTATTTTATATTTTGATTTTAATTCTTTTCGGCAAACTTTATAGTCTGGAATTGCCCGTCCAACCAAATCCCAAAATCTAGATGAGTGATTCATCTCTAATAAATGGCAAATTTCATGAACTATTATATAGTCTACCAAATGCTCTGGAATAAACAAAAGTTTATAATTAAAATTTAAATTTCCTTTTGAAGAGCAACTTCCCCATCTTGTTTTTTGATTTCTAATACAAATTCTGCCGATTTGAACATTATAACTTCCAACATAAACACCTATTTTATTTTCTACAAGTTCTAACGCTAGTTTTTTATGTTTTTTATAATGAACACTATCCCCTTTCAAAAAAGTATAATTTCCTGAATATTTTGAGAGATTTGTCAAAATCCAATCTTGTTTGGATTTAAAAATTTTTTCTATATTTATAAATCTTTTTCTATATGGAACAGTAAGCAAAATGTCGCATTCGCTTAAAATAGCAATACGCACATGTTTTGCGCGTTTGCTGTTTTTGATATTATAATTTATTAATTTTCCACCCAATTCTAAATTAGCCATTTTTATTATTTTTTTTCTTCCAATACGCTTCTGCTTCTTTTTCCATTTTTTCTAATCTAATATAATAGTCTGGAAATTCTTTAAGATGTGCCCAAGCAATTTTTGCGGTTATAGCCGGGTCATCTCCACTTACATTTGTTTCCGAATCACAAACTCCATGTTCTAATTCTACATGTAGTCCTTCTGTAAAATGTTCAACATCAAAAAGAGTGGTTTCCCAATTTATTCCAATCTTAGTTCCAATTTTTTTAGCCTCTTTTATGCTAAACTTTCTTAAATTTTTTGATGTCATAAGGCGTCTTTTTCACTAAACTTATAAATATAAAGGATTTCTAAAATTCCAACAGTATTTACAACCAATAAAACCACAAACCATCTCCACTGCTGTTTCTGTGCCGCTTTCCAAAGTGCAAAACCTTTCCAAGGCAAAGACCATAGTGCAGTTAAAACTACCCAAGACCAAAAAGTGGCGCCATTTGCATTTACTAAATTGTAAAAAAAATCTTCCATAAAATAAAACTAAAAATACAATCCTATTATAGCCACAAAATATAAAAAAAGAAAAGAAAAAATGCCGAATGGTTCGGCATTTTTAAAAACTAAAACAAATATTTTATATCTGGCAGACGTTTTTTTCCACCGTGCTTTAAACTTCTGGAGCTTTCGGCACGAAAATCAGTATGTTCTAATATATATGAACACGCAGATTCACCATCTTTAATACTACAAGAGCTTCCAGATACTACATCAAATGTAACAGCCATAAGGGTTAAATTCAAAGGATTTTCATTGTTTTTTAAAGGAATAAACAAATAATATTGAAACTCATTAAACAAAATATCTTTAGTATCCACCCTAACTCTAAATTCATTATCGTTTTCTTCGGTTACGTCATAAACCAAATATGCTCCCGGTAAATTACTAAACCAAGAAAAACTAAATTTGTCTGCAACCGACTTATCTATTTCCACCACAACATCTAAAAATTGATAACCAGCAAAATTATTATATCCATCAAAATAAAAAGTTAATAAGATGCTATCGTTCATTTTTACAAACCTAGGAATCCAACTTTCTAGAAAAAATGGGTCTTTTTTCTCTTTTACAATTTCGACTTCTTGATATTCCAAATTATCAACTCTATATGCTGAAGCGTCTTTCATAGAAGTCAGTTTATCATAAAAGAAATCTTTACTTGTCCAAACATGAATACTCTGAATACCTATAAATTCTAAACTTTTTCCCAATTCACTTACAGTATCCTTAGAATCATCAAGTATATCAATATCTTCTTCCAAAAGAATACTAGCTGTTGTAGTGTTTTCGAAACTTAAACTTACTTCCGCTAATTCCACTTTCCCAGAATTTTCCACCATCCAACTTTCTAATTTTTTTAAACTAATAGGTTTTTCATCAAATAAAATATGTACCAACACCTCTCTATCAAATTTAGTAACGTTTTCTAGTTCTGTGATATTTCTATCACATCCAAAAAACAAAATAAAAAATAAAAAGAACTTGACGCAATTACTACACATTGCAACCTCCTTTTTTGTGTGTAATTTTATAATTTTTTATAACACAAAAATAACAAAATAGCAAGTTATTTAAACTAAAAAAACAAATAATGGTGTTTTTTAGTTATAAAAATAATTAAATTTATTTTTTTCTCTTCAAAACCCTGTTCACTGCAGAAATAATATCTTTTTCTGTCATTCCGTATTTTTTTAGTAGTTCATCTGGCTCTCCAGATTCTCCAAAAGAGTCTGGCATTCCTACAAATTCTATTGGTACAGGATAGTTTTTGGATGTTAATTCTGCAATTGCTCCACCAAGTCCGCCTGTTATTTGATGCTCTTCTACTGTTACAACCGCCCCAGTTTTTCTAACTGATTTTAAAATTGTTTCATTGTCCAATGGTTTAATTGTGGTATTATTTATAACTTCTGCATTTATTTTTATACTTGCCAATTTTTTGGCAGCCAACAATGCTTCATAAACAAGTGGACCACACGCAATAATTGTGACATCGCTTCCCTCTTTAAAAACATTTGCTTTACCAATTTCAAAATGAGTTTTTGGTGTGGTAAAAACTGCTGTTGCATTTCTCCCAAAACGCAAATAAACTGGCCCTTTCATTTTTGCTGCCGCAATTGTGGCTTTTTTGGTTTCTTCATAATCGCAAGGCGCCAGCACAGTCATATTTGGCAAAACCCTAGTAATCGCAATATCTTCTAAACCTTGGTGAGTTGCCCCATCTGGACCAACAGAAATTCCAGAATGAGCGCCAACAATTTTTACATTTGCTTTGTTGTAACACACAGAAACACGAATCTGATCCCAATTTCTACCGGGATTAAATACTGCATAAGATGAACAAAATGGAACTTTTCCTTCTAAAGCCAAACCAGTTGCAACTCCCATCATATTTTGTTCTGCAACTCCCATTTCCAAAAACCTTTCTGGATAAGCATCTTTAAAACCTTTGGAACGAGTAGATTCTGTAAGATCACAACACAAAACCATTACGTTTTTATTCTTTTTTCCTTCTATCACAACACCGTCGCCATAACCATTTCTAGTTGGGACCATTTTTACATCTTTGTCTGCCCAGTTTTTTGCTAAAGTTTTATCGTACATAATTATTGGGTAAAAATTTGTTTTCTACCATTTTTTAATTCATCTAAAGCATCTTTTTCTTGTTC
>CAZHUL010000062.1:0-5248 GCA_964535435.1 uncultured Gammaproteobacteria bacterium
GCTGTATTATGCCACATTTATCACTTTTCAGCCTACTGTTTTGTCTATTAACCCTTAAAATACAATGTTTTGTTGTGTCAAATCCGAGATCCATTCGACTCTGTTTCACTCCGTTCAGGATGACGTTTTTAATGTTTTTTCTACTTAATTCTTAATCCTTAATTCTTCAAATCATCTGCGTCACACACTTTCCAATCTTCTGGGACGCTACAAGGTGTGGAGAAGAACACACAACTATCAGAACTGCTTTCCCTGGCATATGTTACCATTTGTACACATACGCGCTTCTCTCGGACATCCCAATGGGTTAAACCCTTATCTGGAATATCACTTTCATTTTCAAAAGAAATAGAACCAAGAATTTCATCAAAAAGTTTGGTAGCGCCATTTATTTCTAAAACTACACCGTCAGCTGTTTTAAATTCAACTATTGAAAGTGTACTTGTAGTATCGGTAAAATTTTCTTCATATCTTTTTGCATCAAAACCATCAACCTTTATTTCTTTTTTTCCTTCGTCTGATATAGGATGAGAAACAAGTTGTTTAAATATACTAAAATATTCATTAGTTTCTATATTATGAATAGTTAGACCACTCCCCCAATGTTCAACTTGCCAACCAGAAGGATATGAAAGTTGGAATTTTGCAAAACTATCCTCCTGCAAAACCACACGCTTTGCATTATTTTCTTCTTCAAACTTTTTCATAAGTTCTTCTTCTGCTTTTTCACGAATTTGAGCTGGTGTAATTTCTGTGTTTGGTGCGAATACAAAATTATCTGTGTTTCTAATACTATCACAACCAGCACCAACCCCAACCAACAAACTCGCTGTCAAACCAATCATTCCTATAAAACTTAAATACTTCTTGTTAGTTTTCTTTCCAGTTTTTCCAAGTGTTTTCTCTAAATTTGCAATTCTCTTTTTGGTTTCCAAAACAGTATCCGGATTTAAAGAAATACTATCTATCCCCTCTCTCACCAAAAAGTCTGCAAACTTTGGATAATCGCTAGGAGCTTGTCCACAAATACCGATTTTCTTTTTATTTTTATGAGCCACTTTAATAACAGAACGAATTAAAGTTTTTATAGCTTTATTATTTTCATCGTAAACATCACTCACCAATGCAGAATCTCTACTTACACCCAAAGTTAATTGGGTTAAATCGTTAGTTCCGATACTAAATCCATCAAAAATCTTTGCAAATTCTTCTGCTAAAATTACATTTGATGGAATTTCACACATTACATAAACCTGTAACCCATTTTCTTTTTGTTTTAAACCAAATTCTGCCATTGTTTTAATAACTTTCTCCCCTTCTTCTGGAGTTCTACAAAAAGGAATCATTACCACAACATTTGTAAGCCCCCATTCATTTCTAACTTTTTTAATAGCTTCACACTCTAAACCAAAAGCCTCTTTGTATTCTTTGGAATAATATCTACTTGCACCACGCCAACCAATCATAGGGTTTTCTTCTTCTGGTTCGAATTCATTTCCTCCAATCAAAGATGCATATTCATTACTTTTAAAATCGCTCAACCTAAGAATTACTTCATTTTTATAACTAGAAACAGCAATTTTTGCAATTCCTTCTGCTAGCTTATCCACAAAATAATCTGATTTATTTTTATATCCAAAAGTTAATTCTTCTATTTTCTTTTTTGCTGATTTATCTTTTAATTTATCAAAATTTAATAATGCCAAAGGATGAATTCTGATAGTGCTCGCAATAATAAATTCTTCGCGAGCCAAACCAATCCCATCGTTTGGCAAAAAGGATAAAGCAAAAGCGTTGGTTGGATCACCAACGTTCATCATCACCTTTGTTTTTGTTTGCGGTATTTTATCTATTTTATTTTTTTTAACTTCAAACGAAAGTATTCCTTTGTAAATTTGTCCATCATCACCATCTACACAACTTACCGTCACTTTATCTCCTGTTTTTAATTTTTTTCTTGCACCAGCCACACCTACAATACAAGGAACACCCATTTCTCTAGAAACAATTGCTGCATGGCTTGTTTTTCCACCTTGTTCTGTAATAATTGCAGATGCAATCCTCATAATAGGTTCCCAATCTGGGTCAGTAATTCGAGTAACAAGAACCTCTCCCTCTTTAAATTTACTGATTTCCTTTGGACTATTTATAACACGCACTTTTCCAGCACCTATTTTTTGTCCTATTGCTACACCTTTTAATAAAATAATTCCTTTTTGGTTTAATTTATAATGTTCAACTACATTTTTATCTTCTCTTGTTTTAACAGTTTCAGGTCTAGCTTGAACTATATAAATTTCTCCTGTTTTCCCATCTTTTGCCCATTCTATATCTTGTGGTTTTTTATAAAAATCTTCTATCACCATTCCCCACTCTGTTAACTTTATAACTTCATCATCTGTAATAGCGTATTTATCTTTTTTTACTTTTGTAACCGCTAACTGCTTAGTTCCTGAACCTGTTTTATAAACCAAACGCACATCTTTACTTCCTAAACTGCGTTGAATAATTGATTTTTTACCTTTTTTAACACCTTCTTTAAAAATATAAAACTGGTCTGGATTTACTCTTCCTTTAACCACATATTCTCCCAAACCATAAGAAGAATTTATTAGAACAACTTTGTCAAAACCAGATTCTGTGTCCAATGTAAACATAACTCCACTTGCTCCGTCTGATGAATTTACCATTAACTGAACAGAAACTGACAAAGAAATACTTAAATGATCAAAACCTTTAGTTTCACGATAAGAAATTGCTCTATTTGTAAACAAAGATGTAATACATTTTTTAGTTGCCTCCAAAACTTCTTTTTCTCCTCGAACATTTAAATAAGTTTCTTGTTGTCCTGCAAAACTTGCGTCTGGTAAATCTTCTGCAGTTGCGCTAGATCTAACAGCAACAGATACGTCTTTATCTTCTGCAAATTTGCTTAATTTTCTATAAGCACCTAAAACTTCTTTTTCAATATCTTTTGGAATTTTAGATTTCATCAACATTTCACGAACTTTTTTCCCTGTTTCATTCAACTTATTTACATCTTTTACATCCAAAGTACTAAAAATCTTTTTAAGTATTTTGTCTAGTTTATTTTCCTCAATAATTGTTCTATAAGCTTTTGCGGTTAAAGCAAAACCATAAGGAATTTTAACGCCTTTTTTACTAAGATTGTTGTACATTTCACCCAATGAAGCATTTTTACCACCAACCAAAGGAATATCACCAATGTTTATCTCATTGAACCAAAGTATATTTTTTTCTTTTTTTCCTAGTTTTGGTGTCATAAAAAGTTATTTGATTTCTTTTAATTCTAATAAATTTATATTTCCAGCTTGTCCAACCGGCTCTCCTGCCACAACTACGATTTTATCTTTTTTCTTTACTATTTTATTTTTCTTTAAATAGGATACAGATCTCTCTACTAACTCTTCTATTGAGTCGCAGTGCAATAAAATAAATGGAATTATACCCCAAGACAAATTTAATTGACTTCTAACTCTTTCGGAGCTTGTTCCTACTGCTATTGGTAATTCGGGTCTGTATTTACTAATCAATCTACCGGTATCACCAGAAATTGACGCCGCTAAAATTAATTTACTTTCTGTGTCTTCTGCAATTACTCTAGAGAGTTTAGTAATAATATCGTCTGTATCACCATGTTTTTTGGTTGAACTCATGTGCAAATGTAGTCTGTCGTAATTAGAATCTTCTGTTTCTGAAATTATAGTAGCCATCATCTTTACTGTATGAATAGGATATTTCCCTGTTGCGGTTTCATTTGAAAGCATTACAGCGTCTGTGTGGTCTATCACTGCGTTTGCCACATCAGAGACTTCCGCCCTAGTTGGTCTGGGATTATTTTGCATAGAATCTAGCATTTGTGTTGCAACAATAACCGGTTTAGAATATTTTAATGCCAAATCAACCAACCTCTTTTGAACTAAAGGAACTTGTTCTGCTGGAATTTCCATTCCTAAATCTCCTCTTGCAATCATAATACCATCTATCACATCCATAATTTCTTCTATGTTATCCACAGCCTCATGCCTTTCTATTTTTGCAATGATACGAATTGGTGCTTCTTTTTTAATTTTTAATTTCTTTTCGTATTCTTTTATCAAAAACCTTAAATCAATTATGTCTTTAGCATCCGTCACAAAAGATAAAGCAATATAGTCAACATTATTTTCTACACCAAATAAAGCATCTTCTTTGTCTTTTTCTGTAAGCGCTGAAATTCTTAATTTT
Source organism: uncultured Gammaproteobacteria bacterium (assembly GCA_964535435.1). Taxonomy (GTDB): domain Bacteria; phylum Patescibacteriota; class Patescibacteriia; order Magasanikbacterales; family UBA922; genus JAKITS01. Next base: position 4,249 of record CAZHUL010000062.1, read on the forward strand.
GAATCAGGAACGTTTAATCCTTTGTGGGAGCTAATAATTCCACCAACAACAACCTTAGTTTTTATCTTGGTTTTTATGACTTCAGTTATTTTTACCTCTATTTTTCCATCTGCCAAAAGTATTCTCTCACCTTTTTTTAAATGTCTGTGTAATTCATCGTACGTAATTGGAACTATTTTATTTTTATATTCTTTTTTTGATGTGTCAAAAATAACCTCTTCACCTTTTTTAATCTCTATTCCTTCTTCGGGGAGAACTCCAAGTCTTATTTTTGGCCCTTGCAAATCTTGAATTATTGCAATTGGCTCACCAGTTTTTTTTGCAACAAATCTAATATTTTCAATTAACTTTTTGTGATTTTTGTGTGTGCCATGAGAAAAATTTAATCTAGCAACATTCATTCCTGCTTTGACCATTCTAGTTATTATGCTTTTTTTTTCACAAGCCGGTCCTATTGTACAAACTATTTTTGTTCTTTTATTCATAAAAACTATTTCAGAATATTAAACACATTGGATATATCAGGAAAAATAGAAGATTGAGAAGAAATCTGATTATACTGATCTAAAACCTGTGCAATTAAAGGTGGCAAATAAATAAGAGCCAGAACAAAAGGAATTGCAATTAATGCAAGTCTAATATAACTGGCAATCTGCATCCATTTAAACTTTTTTAGTAATTTTTGATTTTGAACTTCAATTCTTGTGGAAATTTCTAAACTTCTTTTTAAAAGCTCTTTTAAATCCGAAAATTGGTCTTCTTTTATAACCCCTTTTGTTTTATGTACTTTATCATCCTTATGCATATTTTTTATTTCTTTTTTCTAGGACTAAGTGCATTTACCGCATTTTGGAACCCTTCCACATCCTCGAAAGACCTATAAACAGAAGCAAATCTAACGTATGCTACCTTATCAAATTTTTTTAAATGTTTCATTAAGTTCTTTTTCCTGTTGTTCCTTATCTGCTAAACTGGAAGATTTATGTTCTAATGTTTTACT
>CAZHUL010000063.1:0-5179 GCA_964535435.1 uncultured Gammaproteobacteria bacterium
ATTAAAATTATTTCTTATCATTAAAGCCTTTTGAATACGCCCTCCTTTCAAACACCCCGATAACCCAATTTTCGCAACCTCAATAACCTCAGCACTTTGAAAAAATTCTTCAGGAATATTAAATTCTCTCATTATTTCCAAAGCATCATCTATATATCCTTCTTCCAAATGCGTCAATAACCCAATTTTAGCAGCTTCAATAACCTCAGCACTTTGAAAAAATTCTTCAGGAATATTAAATTCTTTTATTATTTTTAAAACAGGAGGAATAATATATCCTCTTTTCAAACACCACAATAACCCAATTTTCACAATTTTAATAACCTCATTTTCAGGAATATTTATTTTTTTTAATATTTCTAAAGATCTATTTATGTCAATAAATCCATTAATTTTCAATCTCTTCAAAAACCAAATTTTCGCAACCTCAATAACCTCAGCACTTTGAAAAAATTCTTCAGGAATATTAAATTTATCTCTTATTTCCAAAGCAAGACTTATGAATCCATTTTCCAATCTCTCCAAAAACCCAATTTTCGCAGCTTCAATAACCTCAGCACTTTGTAAAAATTCTTCAGAAAAGGTATCTTTTATTTCTAAAACTTTTTGAATTAATCCTTTTCTCAAATAATCTAAAAATTTATCTTTTTCTTTTATTGATTCTGTTTGTTCTTGTCTATTTCTTATTTCAAGCATATTTTTTATAAGTTAAAAAGGAAAATTTTCCAAAATTTTGTTGGTTTATAATTTTCCATTTAGTTTCATCTATTTTTGGAAAAAAAGTATCACAAGCATCTACTGTTTGGTGAACTTTTGTAATATAAAGTGTGTCTGCTAAATCTATGGTTTGTTCATAAATTTGTCCGCCACCCATTATAAAAACACCTTCATTTTCGTGTGCTTTTAAAGCATTAGAAATATCTGTAAAAAGCTCTACATTTTCTGGAGTTTTATAATTTTCTTGTTGAGTTATTACAACATTTTTACGGTTTGGAAGTGGGCGGAATTTTTCTGGCAGAGATTCCCAAGTTTTACGCCCCATTATTACAACTTTTCCAGAAGTTAATTCTTTAAAGTGTTTCAAATCTTCTGGTAAATTCCAAGGTAAACCACCGTTTACACCAATGCAGTTGTTTTCGCTTATCGCGACAATTATTGAAATCATGTTAAATTGCTATATCAAATTTAATTCTTGGATAACTTTGGTAATCGTTAAGTTTTGTATCTGTGTATTGCCAGTCAAAAATTGAACTAAAATTTTCTGTTTCTATTTTTGGTAATGTAAATTTATTTGGGTCGCGTTCTAATTGTTCTTTTGCGCCGTTTATATGATTTTCATAAATATGTGTGTCTGCCAAAAATCCAATAAGTCGCCCTTCTTTAAAACCAGATTCTTTTGCTAACAAATGTAAGAGTAGGGCATAACTCGCGATATTAAATGGTAGTCCAAGCATTACGTCTACAGAACGCTGGTTCCAAAGTAAGTTTAATTTACCATTTATTATGGTAATTTGAAAAGCATAATGGCAAGGAGGAAGTGCCATTTCGTCTAACATTGTAGGATTCCAAGCAGAAACTATCATTCTTCTGTCGTCTGGGTTTGTTTTTAATTTTTCAATAACATTTTTAAGTTGATCAACACCTTTGCCAGAATAATCGCTAGTGTGGTGTTCGTACGGAGCATTAAAATTTCTCCATTGAAATCCATAAATTGCACCCAAATCTCTTTCTTCTAACATTATTTTTTTTGCTTCTTCATTGTGTCCGTATGGCGCTTTTTTTGGATAAGCCCACTCATCCCAAATATGATTATTTCTATCTTGAAGCCACTGTTTATCTGTAAGTCCTTTTATAAAAAATTCTAATTCACTAGCTACAAGTCCAAGGGGCACTTTTTTTGTAGTAAGCATTGGAAAACCTTTAGACATATCGTGTTCAAAAAAAGTTCCAGCAACTGCAATTGTATCAACTCCAGTTCTATTTGGTTTTCTTTCTCCGTTTTCTAAAACATTTTTTACGATGTATAGGTATTGTTTCATAATTTAAAATATTAAATTCCTGTTGATCCAAAACTACCTCTGTCTTTGCCAGACATTTTGTCTATTTCTTGCCAGCTGGCTTTTTCTATTGGTATAAAAATTCCTTGGGCGATTCTTTCACCGCTTTTAATTTCAACAGTTTCTTCACCAAAATTATAAAGTGGTGTATGAACCTCATCATTTTCTCCACAATAATCTTGGTCAATTATTCCAACATTGTTTGCAAGCATCAGTTTTCTTTTTTGCAAACTAGAACGAGAAGCTATAAAAAGCATATAGTTTGGTGGGGTTTCTATAATTAAATTACTCGGCGCCATTTTGATTTCTTTTGGCTCAATTGAAATATCTTCTCTTGTATAAATATCAAAAGCAACAGATCCTGCGGTATGATAACTGGGCAGAGGAAACGTTTTATCAATTCTTTTAATTTTGACTTCCATATTTTTGAATAATATTGTCTATTTGTTTATTTAATTCTTCAAAAGTTCCGCTATTATCTATTTTTTCCATTGCATGTTCTGCAACTTCTCGGATGCTAATTTCTGTAGATCTTTCATGATCTTTAAGAAATTCTTCATAAGTTTTTGTTTGGTCATCTGTGTTTTCACTTCGTTTTATCAATCTTTCGTAACGAATTTTTGGATTTGCATCTATATGTATTAAAATAAAACCGTCCATCTTTTTTAAGTATTCAATATCAGCCATTCTGCGAATTCCATCTACTACAATTATATCACTTTGGTCTTTTTCTACATCTTTGCCTAGTGTAATTGCCATAGTATCTTCACCAAAAGTTTCTCTAATAAATTCAGAAGTTTTTATTAAGTTGTCTCGGCTGGATTCTACATAAATTCTATTCAAAATATCACGCAACATTGTAGAAAATCTGTAAGACGGAGCATTATATTTTTCTGCTAAATATTCTGCAGCAGTTCCTTTTCCACTTGCTATAAAACCTGTAAAGCCTAAAATTATTTTATTGTTTGTCATATTTTTCTATAGTTTCATCAAAATAATTTAAAGAGATTCTAACACGCCTAAACATTTCCTCACTTTCTGCACCTTGATGATATTTTTTTTCGCAAATAACTTCTTTGATACCAGCATTTATAATCATTTTTGCGCAAGTAGAACAAGGTGTCATTTTGCAATAAAGTGTTGCGTTCTCTATTGCTACACCTCTTTTTGCAGCTTGAACTATGGCATTTTGTTCTGCATGAGTTGTGCGCACACAATGTTGGCTTTGACTTCCATCTTCATGAACCATTGTTTTAAATTGATGTCCAATTTGGTCGCAATGGGGAATATTTCTTGGAGAACCAACATAGCCTGTAACTAAAATTTGTTTGTCTTTTGCTATCACACAGCCAGACCTTCCTCTGTCGCATGTTGCTCTAGAAGCTACTGCACGAGCAATATCCATAAAATATTCATCCCAACTAGGTCTAACATATTTTTCTTCTTCCATATTTTAAGTTATTATTTTTTTGTTTGTTTTGTAAGTGTATCAAAGAAAATGTTAATGTGGCAAGTAGAAAATTTTTATAAAAAATATAAAAAACACTGTTATTTCACAGTGTTTTATTTTTTATCTCCAGAACAATTTTTTTATTGTGTTTTTCCAACCAATAGTTTTATTTTTTGGATCGTATTTTTTTTCTTCCGGTTTAGAATAATGATTACAAGATACCAAAACATGCATTTCTGGTCCGGGTCTATGTCTAAAACAATACGACATAATCATAACTAGAACTTGGGTCAATTGATGTTCATCATTAAATTTAGCTCCAGCCCAAATTGCGTAGGCTTTGTTATATGTGCTCATTATATTCGTGTCACTCAAATTTGCATTTTCAAAAATAGTGTATTTTACGTTTGTGTCTGTAAGTTTTGATCCGGTAAAATCTGCATTTATACAGTTTGCTCTTGATAAGTCTGCTTTAAAAAATTTACAATTTTTTAGAATTGCGTTAGATAAATTAGCATTTTGCAGATTGGTATATTTAAAAATCGCATTAGACAAATCTACTTCTTGCAGATCTGTATTATTTAAATCTGCTCCAGACAAGTCTGGATTTTTTTCTGGGTTTTCTTTTCTCCAATTTTCCAAAGCAATTTTCCCACCTTTTTTTCTGATTGCTAAAACTAACTCATTCATGATTTTCCTCTCCTTTTTTGTGAATAAAAAGAACTCCTTTTTAGGGAGTTTACAACAAAGAGTTCTTTTTTTCAAGTTTTAATAAAGGATTATAAAGGTCTTTCAACTTTTACACTTGGTCCCATGCTACTTGTAAGGAATAGAGATTTAATATAAGTTCCTTTTGCTGTTGTTGGTTTAACTTTTTTAAGATTATCAACAAAAGCTTTAAAGTTTTCAACTAATTGTACTTCATCAAAACTTACTTTTCCAATTACTTGGTGAATATTTGAAGTATCGTCGTTTTTGAAAGCAATTTTACCTTTTTTAAGGTCTGTAATCATTTCTTTTACATTTGTTCCAACTGTTCCGGTTTTTGGGTTTGGCATCAATCCACGTGGTCCTAAAATACGAGCAACTACTGCCAGTTTAGGCATCATTTCCGGTGTTGCAATTGCTACATCAAACTCAACTTTTCCACTGGATTTAATTTTTTGGATTTCTTCTTCGTCATATACAAAATCAGCTCCAGCTTCTTTTGCCTCTGATTGGTTGTTTACACTTACAAAAGCTGCAATTTTTTTTGTTTTTCCTGTTCCGTGAGGAAGTGTCATTGTCGCACGAATTTGTTGGTCACTTTTTTTAGGATTAATTCCTAAATTTGCGTGTATTTCTACAGAAGCATCAAACTTTACGTTGCTAGTTTCTTTAACTAGTGCAACAGCTTCTTCTACTGTATAAATTTTTGTTTTATCAATCTTTGTTGATAAATTCTTCATTCTTTTTGACATATTTTTTGGGGATTGTCGTCAAATATATTTTCGTTACGAAATTTTTTAATTTTGAGGCAAAATTGTTGAATAAATTTTGAAACTTATTAATATAAGTAAAAAAATTTTGAAACGATTTTGACCAAAATTTAAAATTGTAGTAGGAAAGATATTTGTCAGCAATTCCAGATTACGTGGTGATAATACTTAGCATTTTTGAAGACTAAGCTCCC
>CAZHUL010000064.1:0-5103 GCA_964535435.1 uncultured Gammaproteobacteria bacterium
TTAATTTTTATAAAAGCTCTAAACTATAGATATTTAGAGCTTTTTTATTAAAATATGAAAGTAGAAATAATATACAATCCAAATAAAATAAAAAAAGAATTATTATTTATTGAAAAACATTTATCTCATTTTAAAACAAATAAGATGTTTTTTTATTTCCCTTTTAAATCTGTGGAAAAAATAGATAAAACAGAGATTAATAAACAGGTAGAAAAAGATGAAAAACATTTTAAAATACAAAAAATTCAAAAGAATTTAGAAAAGAAATGGGTGGAAAAAGAAGAATTAATCTTTAAACACCTTAAAGATTACAATAAAAAAGAAAATCTTTTTAAAATTGAAAAAGAATATAAATGTTTTCTATCTTTTTATGGATGTTATGGTTATTATAATTTTCCAAATGAAATTTATATAAATATAAATGCAAAAATTGAATTTATGATAGAGACAATTATTCATGAATTAATTCATTTATTAATTTATAAAAAAATGAATAAAAAATCATATAATGAAATTGAAAACACAGTTGATAAAATATTTATAAATTCTGGTCTTGATAAAATTTTTCCAGAATATAAAGTACAAAAAATATAAACAAAAAATCACCTATTTAAGGTGATTTTTTGTTTATATTTTTTAAATAGGAGCAAAGAAAGTATTCACTTGCCCAAAGTTTGGGCGACTGTTTGGTGAAATTCGTTCGTAGAGAAAGTGGGGGATACCAATGTCGGCGATGAAGATTTTTCCGCTTCGTTCTTTGGCTTTGGTTTTTGTAAATGCCTTTTTTGGTAGTGCTAGACTAAGTGTGGCATAAGCGCGAATGTGTGGGTCATAGCATTCACCTGTGGTTGGGTCAATTCCGGTTGGTACATCGTAAGAAATAACATTCTTTTTGGTTTTATTTATCATTTCTATAACTTTTGCAAAATTTCCGTATGGGGCGCCTTTTAAATTGTTGCCAATAAGTGCGTCTATAATTAGTGTGCTAGAATTTATCAATTTTTCAATTTCTTCTTGTTTTTCTAAATTTTTAACAGTTAAAATATTTGCGTCTATTTTTTCCAATAAATCTAAATGATGTTTAGCTTGGGGAGTTATATTTTTTGACATTAAAATTACAGAAGTTCTAAATCCATGATTCAGTAAATGTCGTGATGCGCACAGACCATCTCCACCTTTGTTTCCTGTGCCACAAACCACAACAATATGAGACTTTTTGGAAATACTCATACTGCTGATAAGGGGTAAAATATGCCAACCAGCCATCTCCATCATTTGCATTACAGAAAGACCATTTTCTATGGCAGTTTTGTCTAAAAATTGCATTTCTTTTGCTGTGGCAAAATACATAGGCTTTATTTTTTAATAAAAAATGATGAATCTCTTCGTTTGATGAATCGTTGAACTTGATTGGGAAGGAGGAGAAAAAGAAATGAATGAATATTTTGGTGTTGTTATTCCCGGCTTGATCGGGAATCCAGAAACGTTGATTCAAACCCTGGATCCCCAATCAAGTTGGGGATGACAGAAAAAATGATTTTTTGTGTTTTGGTGAAATTGTAAGGGGATTTTTTGGTTTTATTTTATTATGTTTAAGATGATAAAAAAGAATAGGAATAAGAATTAAGAAAAAAATTTAGAACATTTAGAACAAGCGAAGCGATAGAACAAATGAAATGGTAGAACTACTTCAATAACTTCTTCGTTTCAATTTTGTAGCTTTCAACATTTGGCTGATTAAAGGCGTTTAGGTCCATAAGTTTGGCTAAAAACATTATCTCTATCATTTTGAACTGCATAAATTCTCCAAAAGATTTTGGTGAAATTTCGTCTAAAATTACTTCGCAAAAGGGCAAACCTCTTTTTTTGTAAGCTATTTTTGTACCGTTCATAATAGCTTTCATAACTTCTACAACACTTTTTCCAGTAATATTTTCTGCAAGTGTTGGGAACATTCTCTTCTTTGGAATAGCCACATCAGTCCAGTTTTTCTTTAATTCTACAAAAGTTGTGGTTTTGTCTTTTGGTCCACCCAAATAAAGTTGACCAACAGAATGAAGGTCAGTTGACCCAACAGAAACGGTTGGCAAAATTCCAGCGTTTACTATTTTTTTTTGATTATTTTTTTCTTTTCCAATACTTTCTGCCAAGAGTTGTCTATACCATTTTCCCAAAGATTCTAATTCTGGGTTAAAAACAAAAGTATCATTAATTTCTATTCCTTTTTTATAATGTTCATATAGAATTATCGCAGATTGCAGAGCAGGATTTTTGGCTGTGTCGTAGTGTGTGCAACGACTTCTCATTAGTTTTGCGCCAGTTAGCATTTGTTGTATATCTATTCCCAAAAGTGCAAGTGGAAAAAGTCCAACAGATGAAAATACAGAAAATCTACCGCCAACTTTTTGTGGAATTGCAAGTGTTTCTATGCCTTTTTTCTGCGCTTCAAGCCAAAGTTCAGATTGGTAGTCTGTGGTAATTACAAATCTATCCAATGCTTTTGGAAATCTTTTTAAAAATATTTTAGAGATAATTTCAAAGTTGGCAATTGTTTCTGTTGTACCGCCAGATTTGCTAATTGCGTTTATTAAGATATTATTTTTATCCTTTGTATTTTCAATTAGTTTTCCTAATTTTTGTATAAAAACAGGATTGTTTGTATCTAGAAAAATCATTTTTGGTTTTCTTTTTTCTTCTAAAATATCAAAATGACCAAACATTGCATCGTAAATTGTTTTTGTACCAAGATTAGAACCGCCAATTCCTATTACAATTATATATTTTAATTTTGCGTTGTTTTTCTTTTCTGCCATGTTTATTACTTTTGTCAAAGTGTGTACATCAAAAGGACAGTTTATAGAACTTTCTAAATAGTCATAAGAATTTCTATCCATAACTTCCTGAAGCTGTTCAAAATAAACAGAAATTTTTATAGAATGTTTTTTAAGAATTTTTTCTGGAACTTTAGAATTTTTGTGTATAAAACGCATATTTTTATAAATTTTTACCCTGATTGTATATTAGCATTTTTAGTTAATAATCGCCAAATGTTGTATAATGGAGTTGTTAAATTTTAAATAAATCACGTGAATAAAAAAAGTAAAAAATTACATATTTTAGAGTTTGTTTTAATTGGTGTAATAATGGGTACCACAGAGGATTTGCTTGCAGTTATTTTGGCAACTGACGCAGATTTTACTTGGGGTATATTATGGATAGTTTTAATGGTTTCAATACCCTTTGCTTTTATTAGCGAGTTGGTAGTAGACCACCCAAAGTTCTGGAAAATATTTTTTAAAAACGGAGAAAAAAAATAATATGGGTAAGTTTTCTAGAAAAATATACGCACTTTATGTACAGAATTTTATATTTGGGGTAGAGGATAGCCTAGTTTCTACAATTGGACTTATTTCCGGTGTTGCAGTAACTGGTGCCCCACGTAGTACGGTAGTTGTGACAGGAACTATCCTAATTTTTGTAGAAGCTTTTTCTATGGGAATTGGAAGTCTTTTGTCTGAGCATACGGCAGAAGAGTATAGGAAAAAAGGCAATACACCTTTTGGTGATGCCAAATCGGCTGGCGTTGTAATGTTTTTTTCTTATTTTATAGCTGGGTTTGTTCCACTTTCACCATACATTTTTTTGCAACCAATGGAAGCTTTTTGGATCTCTATAGCTTTTTCTCTTATAGCTTTGTTTATCTTGGGGTTGGTAAGTGGAAAAATCTTTAAAATTAGTATGATACGCAAAGCTTTTGAAGTATTTCTTCTTGGCGGAATGGGGGTTGTGGTTGGAGTAGTTGTGGGATTTATAGTGCAAAATTATCTTATTTAGTATATGAAAATGAATAGGACAGTCAAGTTATTGATGATATCTGATATCTTTGTCATCTCTGGTTTTGGTCTTATTACGCCAATTATGGCTGTTTTTATAAACAACAAAATTATCGGCGGTACAATTTTTACAGCTGGAATTGCAAGCGCAGTTTTTATGATTACTAAAGGAATTATACAACTTCCTTTTTCTAATTATGTAGATTCACACAATGATAAAGATGGCTTAAAATGGTTAATAACTGGAACTATTTTAATTGCCTGCGTGCCTTTTTTGTATATTTTTTCTAAAACAATTCTTCATATTTATTTCGCTGAATTTATTTTTGGTGTTGGATCTGGTTTGGCTTATCCAACGTGGCTTGGAGTTTGGAGTAGGAATTTGGACGGCCAAAAAGAAAGTTTTCAATGGAGTTTGTATTCCACATTTGTGGCAATAGGTATGGCAATTTCCGCCGCTTTGGGTGCTGGAATCGCAGAGTTTATGGGCTTCAAATTTACTTTTGTGTTTGTTGGTCTAATGTCCATGATTGGGTGTGCCATTGTTTTCTACCTTAGAAAGACAATGAAAAAGAAAAGAAAAAAGAGATAATTTTATTTTATGAAAAATAAAGATTTTAAAGAATTTGTTTTAACTGGTGGACCTTGTGGTGGAAAAACAACAGCTTTAAAAGTGATTCCAAAAATGATGGCAAAAGAAGGTTACAAAACTTTTGTTGTTCCAGAAGTTCCGACAATGATTTTTGGAAGTGGGGCTGTAAATTTCCCAAAACTAATTGCCGAAGATTTTGATTTATTTTTAGAAGTGGAAAAAAATTTATTGCGTGCTCAAGTGGAACTACGAGAACGTTTTAGAAATTTAGCCAAACTTTTGAAAGACGATAAATGTATAATTTTGTATGACAGAGCCTTTATGGATATTAGTGCTTATGTAGAAGAACCACATTTTAGCAATTTATTAAAAATGGAAGAGTTAGATATGGATTATGCTTGCCATAGTTTTGACAGTATTTTTCATTTGGTAACCGCTGCAGACGGTGCAGAAGATTTTTATTCTTTAGAAAATGAGGCAAGGTTTGAAACTTTGGAACAAGCTAGAGATGCCGACCAAAGAGTTTTAAAATCTTGGAAAGATCACACATCTTCAATACAGAAATCATCTTTTAGCCCAAAAGTAGGGTTTTTTAAGTGTGTCTACTTTTTGGGTCTCAGTTCACATTCGGTGGTTTTTCTTTTTTATATTTTTTGTAATCTTATATTTTGTCTGTAA
>CAZHUL010000065.1:0-5033 GCA_964535435.1 uncultured Gammaproteobacteria bacterium
GACAAAAGGTAAAGTAAGAAAAGTTTGATGTTATTTTAAAATGTTTTGTGAATCAAAGACGAGATCCCTCAAGCTCCACTTCGTTCCGTTCGGGATGACAAACTTTAAAAAATGCTGTATAAAAAACATTTTCTAAAAACGTCATCCCGAGCGACAGAGAGGGATTTCATTCAACAATTCACAAAAACATACAATCATAAACCAAACATTAGTTCCTTTTTCTTTCCGACTTTAGACCTTAAAGACTTTATGAACTTTTGACTTTCTATAAACTAGTATATCTTTTTTGGCTTGTTTAAGCAATATTGATTGACAAAAACACAAGTAAAGTAGTAGTATAAAGTCGTTCTTTTACAATAAAATAGGCTTTTTATAGAAGCCTACAAAAAGGAGGAGGAAAAGATGAAAAACTTATTATTGTTTCTAAAAAAGTTTATGTGCCTAATCTTTGGGCACAAGCATTTTAATTATTTTGATGGAGAACATCATATTTATTTTTGTTTTCGTTGTAAAAAATCTTTAGATTCTAATGAAAAAGATAGTTTTGTTCTTTGGTGTAGGATTTTTGGGCACAAGCATTTTTGTATTGCTAATTTTCCTGTAGAAAAGGAGTATATTGGAAAGGACGATATTGAAAATGAAGTAATAAAACTTTCCCTCAAAAAATTTGAGGAGGATGATATTTACCGAGAAGCATGGCTAAATAAAAGTGCCGAAAGAATACGTAATAAATATGAATTTCATAAAAATGGAGAATTAAAACGTTCCCCACAAAAAGTATTTGTGAGCGCTTGCGATAGGTGCAACGCAGATTCTTTGGATGCATTTACTACAAAAAATCATCCCTATCGTTGGAGTTTATTGTGCCTAATGATTGGGCATAACAAAAAAGGTCTTGGCGGATGCTCTCGCTGTCATAAAGATACAATTGGAAAGAAATAAAACTATATAATAATAACCACTTTTTTAAAAAAAGAGTGGTTTTTTAATACCGATTGATAAAATTATAGACAGGTTGTACAATAAAATTGTACTTTTCCAGCAAAAGGAGGGAAGAAACGATGAAAACTTTATGTAATATCTTTGGACACAAACATTTTGATGGAAAAAGTTATGTCGATCCTTGTCTACGTTGCAAAAAATCTTTTTTAGATTTTAATAAAAAAGGTCGTTTTGTTCTTTGGTGTAAGATTTTTGGACATTCTTTATGTTATAGAGGCGATTGGATTTCATCTTTTTATTGTAGACATTGTCATAAAGATAGGGAAAATAAGTATAAACAGAACAACATATAAACAGAACAACATATAAACATAACCATTCTTTTATAAAGAGTGGTTTTTTGTTGACTTTTTTAAATTTTTATGGTTTAGTATTTTAATCCTTCAACAATAAGGAGGTCCCCATGCCTAGTAAGTTGTGCAGATACATTGTTCGTAGCACTATTAAAATTTCAACCAAGGTAATTCAACATTGTATTTTAATGAGAGCAGACAAAGTTTCAAGTTTTTTTCCTAAATTATTTTTTGCAGATAGTAGTGATTTAGGAAGAAAACTACTTCCAAACATTTTTGAAGGAAGAGGTGTTATATTAAGAAGGGTAGATGAGTGGGGACGTGATCCTTTTTTGATTATTCTTACTCCAAAAGGTCTTTTTTCTTGCCCAATTTCTGTGGGCGTTTCAAAAGAAATACAAGCACAAAACCAAACTGGTTTAATTGTAACCTTTAGAAAGGTGGCTTCTAGGCGATCTACTTCTAGAGGTGTTGAAGATTTAGACCAGTTAAATTCTTATCCAGATTGGGCAAGAAGAAGGTCTGAGCATTATTTGTGGGTAAAATATGCAAAACAAGTCATGGATTATATAGATGAACTTGAAAAAAATAAACCGTCTTAAATAGGCGGTTTATATTTTATAAAAAAAGACCCGACATCTATAAAGATGCCGGGTTAAAAAAATGTACGTGAAAGGAATTGAGCCTTTATTCTCACCTCGCCGGTGCGTTTCTTGTGCGTTTCCTAAGAGTTAGCTACTTCTCCAAGGAAAGTCTCGAAACTTCAACCAACAAAGTGTGCTCTACCGTTGAGCTACACGTACAATGGGTCCACTCGGATTCGAACCGAGACGTAGCATATTATGAGTATGCTGCTCTACCATTGGAGCTACGGACCCGAAACTTAAAATAAAATTTACTATATTTTGAGACTCTTGTCAAGTTTTTTCACTTAAAATCAGTAAAAAAGTAGGTAAAAGCCAAAAAATTATCACCATATCATTTTTTATATAAGGAGAATCAACTAGTCCCATCACCAAAAATACAATCATTGAACTAATTAAGAACATAACCAAAAACCCTTTTAAATTTTTGAAAGCTGTTTTAAAAAACCAAAGTAAAATTAAAACAAAACCAAATAAACCAATTAACCCAGTGTTTACCCACATTGTCAAAAATTGATTGTGTGGGTGATGAAAAACTTCTATCCATTTATCTATGCGATATGGATAAATAGCTTTTTGGTAGCTGGCTAATCCAACACCAAAAAGAGGATTATGTCGTAATAATTCAACTGTTTCTCCCCACATATTTATACGTAATTGTCCAGAAACATCTTGGAGTAAAATTTCTTTTTTTATTCCATTTGCCATTGGCGTAAACATTACAAATAAAAATACTGAAAGCGATAAAATAACAACACCAATTCTAGTAAATTTATTGAAAAGTAAAATAAAAAATAACCCTGCAGAAATTCCTATCAAAGCTCCAGTACTTTTTGAATAAAAAACTGCGAGCAAGGCAAGAGGTACAAAGAGTAGGGAAGTGAGTTTAATAAATTTATTTTTACCTTTTAAAAAAAGATAAATAGCAAGTGGAATAATTGGCGCTAAATAAATTCCAACTCCATTTGGAAAACCCCACCAACCTGTCACGCGATAAGTATTTCTGTTTTCCCAAAAATCATAAGGAACCATCCAACCTGTATAATGTTGGTAAATTGCTAAAAATGCAGTAGCAAGTCCACTTAAAACTAGTGCGAAAATTAAGTTATTAATTTGTAATCTATTTTTAATGGAAGTATATAAAATAAAAGCAAAAATAATCGGCTCTATAAAAAAAGCCTTCCATTCACCAAGTGCAGAGCGAACATCGGTAGAAATTATTACGCCAATTACAGCACCAATTACAAAAAGCCCTATCGCAAATAATAAAGCTTTGTGATTGTTGAACAAGTTTTGTATTCTATTTTGAAAAAGTTTTCTGTTATCTTTGTTAAAAAGTCTAATCAAGAAAAAAATAAAAATAATTCCAATCATTATCTCTAAAAAAGTTGTAGGTAACGGCCCAAAGCTAAATCGAATCAAATAAGATGGCAAAAGCAATACCACAACAGCACAAGCCAAAAAAAACCTTTTCCAAGTCAAAAAAACAAAGAAAGTAAAAAATAAAATTATAAAGTATAAACTCATAATGGACTTTTAATATTTTTTAGTATTGGGTTTGTTACTTTTGTATAAAGCTGTGTTGTTCTTATGTTTGAGTGACCAAGTAATTCTTGTACATAACGAACATCCACACCGTTTTCTAGTAAATGTGTGGCAAAACTATGTCGCAGAGAATGAAAAGTAGCATCTTTTTTAATCCCTGCTTTCTTTAATGCATTTTCAAAAATTTTTTGTGCGGTTCTGGTTGTTAATTTTCCACCACGCTCACTAGCAAATATATAATTATCTTTCCCCCCATTTAAAATTATAGATTGTAGCTCATTATATAATTTTTCAGGAAAGACTGTTATTCTATCCTTTTTGCCCTTAGCTTCTTTAATATGGATAACAAATTCGTTTAATTCTATATCTTTTATTTTTAAATCCACAACCTCGCTTACCCTTAAACCGGCACCATAAGATAAAGAAATAAGTAATTTATGTTTTTTATTAATTATATTTTTTATAATTTCAGTAATTTCTTGGCGAGACAAAACAACTGGAAGTTTTTTGCTTTTTTTAGAAAATTTTATGTCAAGCTTAAATTGGCTTTTTATAATTTCTTTATAAAAAAATTTGATTGCATTTAGATATTGATTTATCGTTTGGGGTGAGTAGTTTTTGTCTTTAATATAAAGTAAAAATTCCTTTATTCTTTCCTCGTTTGCTTTCTCTATGTCAACTTTGATAAACTTAAAATAATGATTTAAACAAAATGAATAGCTTTTAATAGTTTTAGGACTATAATTACGTAAATATAATTCTTGTTTTGTTTTATCTAAATAGTTTTGCATATATTCAAAGTTTAAAATACTTCGTATAATATGTCAAAATTATGTTATTATACGAAAACACTTCGTATAATAACCAGTTAGCCGAAATACTGGAAAACCATTTTTATTGAATTCTCAAAATAATTGTGGTAATTTGCTAGTATGAATAAGAAGGTCGATTTACTAAACAACGTTTATTATTAAGCATAAAACTATGCCAGAAGTACCAAAAAGTGGAGCTCCTGAATACGGGAGCAAAGAACATTTCGACAATCAGCAAGAACAGCACGACGAAGAAGAGCGTGCGTTTGCAGATGCGGGCTGGAGTTCATTTGATCTCGCACGCCCATTTTACCAACACCCAACGACCTCACCAGAAGGAACGACTGTAACAGTTGCAGATACTGCTACGCAATCTCAAGGTTCAGGGTTCGATTGGTTCAAAATCGATGGTGATGTCGTTCCTCCAGATGGGATGTGGAATGGTCGCTCCGTCATGGTAGTCAAAGGCGGTAAATGGGAGACGGTCAAGGAAGAACGAGCCGGTGAATAACAGGGGGCGCAAATTACCACAATTATTTTGAGGAAATGGTTTTCCAGTACATCGCCTAACAATGAATATGCGGTTCAAGAAATTGCGCTTCTTAACTTTTTAGTGGAGGCACAATTTCTTTCTCCCATATTTGCCTCCGCTCCGCTGCGGCAAACATCGCATATTCATGGACGTTAAATGAAATATGCTTTTCCCTTTACGTGCTGGCGCCCGTCCACTTTTCCAC
>CAZHUL010000066.1:0-4944 GCA_964535435.1 uncultured Gammaproteobacteria bacterium
GCTCAAGTGCTGATATTTTTTTTAATAATAGTGGAACAATAACAAATGATGATACCATTATTTTAGAAAATGATAAAGGAGAAATTGTAGATATGGTTGGTTATGGAGACGCTAGTATTTTTGAAGGACTTTTCCCTTTTACAAATTTAAATAAAACAAAAGATCCGAAAAATTTTTCTAGAAAAAAAGTTCAAAATGATTATATAGATACAAATGAAAATTCTACTGATTTTGAAAAAACCGAAGCAAATCCACAAAATAGTTCTTATACTCCCCCACCAAATAATCCGCCGATTGCAATAATTTCAGTAATTTCAAGTAGTACAGTAAATCAAGAAATTTTATTTAGCGCAGAAAGTTCTACTGACGACAATGAGATTATGAGTTATAAATGGGATTTTGGCGATGGAAATTTTGATTTTAATTCCACAACTATACACAAATACACAACAACTGGCGAGTTTATTGTAAGTTTAACAGTTACAGATGAACAAAATGAAATCGGAATTACAAGCACAACTATACAAATTTACGAAGAAATAATAACTCCCACAAGCACGCCAACTTCTACAGAAATTATTGCAGACATAAAAATAAATGAATTTTTGCCAAACCCAAATGAAGGCGACGAATGGGTTGAAATATATAATCCAACAACTTCCACAGTTGATTTAACTGACTGGTTTTTAAAAGATAATACTGGAACTTATTTGTTAAACGGGGACATTTCGGCTTTGGGATTTTTTGTCTATGAATTTTCTAGCTCAAAATTAAATAATGATGGCGATATTATTCAACTTTTTTATAAAGATGGCGAAAAAATAATAGATGAAACAACTTATTCAACAGTAGAAAAAGGAAATTCTATTGCTATGAATGTTGAAACACAAAAATTTGAAGAAACCACAACTTTAACAAAAGGAATTAAGAATGTGATAACCCCACCACCAACTCCGAAACCAAAAACTACAACAAACCAAAATTTTGGAACACCGCCAACAACGCCAAATAGCAATCCTACCCAAACTGAAGAATACTCCCACTTGGGAAATATAATTATTAACGAATTTTTACCAAACCCAATAGGAGCAGATACAGAAAATGAGTTTATTGAACTTTATAATGCCGATTCAAAAACCATTGATTTAACCGGTTGGCAAGTTGGAGATGATTCTACAAAAAAATATACGATTGACAACGTAATTTTGAAAGCTGGAGAATATCTAACTTTTTTTAGAACTAAATCTAAAATTGCCTTAAATAATACTGGCGGTGATAGTGTAAAACTTTATAATGTAAACAATGCTTTGGTAGATAGTGTGGAATATAATGGAAAAGCTAACGACGGAATAAGTTATAATCGAAGTGCCGAGGGTTGGTTTTGGAGTGAAATAACAAGCCAAAATACAAAAAATCAAGAAAAACCAACAGACAAACCTATTTTAATTATAGATGCGCCAACCAGCACAGAAGTTGGGATTTCTGTAAAATTTGATGCTTCTGATTCAACAAATATAGAAGATTTAAAATTTGAATGGAATTTTGAAGGAAATACAAGCACGGGAATGTTTGCCGAACATATTTTTGTGGAATTCGGATTTTTTACTATAAAATTGACTGCAGAAAATTCAGAAGGAGAAAAATTTGAAAAAGAATTTGAAATTGAAGTATTTGAAACAGAAAATTTTGCTGGTGGTTTTCCTGTTGATTGGGAAAATATAGAAATTACAGAAATTTTTCCAAATCCTGCCGGAAATGACAATGAAGAATTTATAGAAATTTATAATTCTGCAAATTTTCCGATTGATATAACAGACTTAAAAATTGATGATGAAATTGGAGGATCAAAAGGATATATTATTCCACAAAATTCGGTTATTTTACCCAATAGCTATGTAGTTTTTTGGAAAGAAGAAACAAAAATTTCATTAAATAATACTGGCGACTCGGCTCGCCTACTTTATCCGGATGATTCTGTGCTTTTTGAAATAAATTACGATAAAACTATCGAAGACGCTAGTTTTGCAAAAATAAACGGAAACTGGAAATGGACAAACTCACCAACGCCAAACACAGAAAACTCTTTGAAAGAAGTTATAAAAACTACAACTTCACAGAAAAAAATAAAAACAATTTTAAATTTACCAATTGAAGAAATAAGATCAAAAACAGATATTGGAGATTTGGTTAGAACCCAAGGAACTGTGGCAGTTTTACCAAATATTTTTAGCGCGCAATATTTTTATATCGTTGATAACTCCGGCATTCAAGTTTATATGAATAGTAAAGATTTTCCACAACTTATAGTTGGAGACTTGATTGAAATTACAGGAGAAATTTCTAAAGCTTATGGAGAAACACGAATTAAATTATCAAAAAAAGAAGACATAAAAATTATAAACCATACAGATTTTCTAACCCCAAAAATAATAGAAATTGCAGATATAAACGAAAATGTAGAGGGTTCTCTTGTCCAAATTGCCGGAGAAATTACAGAAATAAAAGGTTCATATATGTATACAGACGACGGCAGTGAAGAAGTAAAAATTTATGCAAAAAAAGGTACAAATATAGATAAACGTCCTTTTAAAATAGCAGATTTAACAACAATTACAGGAATAGTTAGCAAAACAACAGGAGGATATCAAATTTTACCCAGATCTCAAAATGATATTATAAAAACCGGAGTTAGTGATTTTTCTACTGAATATGAAAATTCCAATCAAGAAAATTTAACACAAGAAAGTGCTTTAGAAAAATATCTCACCGCTACAGCCGGTGGATTAACTTCTGTAATGTTTGGACTATTTGCCCATTCCAAAAGACGCCACTTCGGAAATTTATTTATAAAACTTGCGGGAATTGTTAAAAAATAGCGAATAAAAATAATATAGACCGCCCAATCAGGCGGTCTATATTATTTTAGTTAATTTTTAGGTCTTAATTATGGTATAATAAATTCATTCAATTAAAAATTTATGGAAAATATATTTTTGCAAATTAGCGTTCTTTTCGGAATTACAGTTAGTCTTGCTTTATTTATAAAATTACTCAAACAACCACTTATTATTGCTTACGTCTTTTCCGGACTTTTTGTTGGGCCTTTATTTTTAAATTTAATTGATGGGTCTGAAAATTATTTCAAATCTTTTGCAGAATTAGGAATCGTTCTACTACTTTTTATGGTTGGACTTGGGTTAAACTTAGATTTTGTAAAAAAATCAGGAAAAGCTGTCGCAATCGGAACTTTGGTTCAATTTTTTATCTCTGGCGTATTTGGTTTTTTTATAATGTATTTTTTAAAATTTGCCTTTTGGCCCTCCCTTTTTGTAGCAATCGCCATCACCTTCTCCAGTACAATTATTGTTACCAAACTTTTGGCCGATAAAAAAGATTTAGATACCACATACGGTCGCTATCTTGTTGGTTTATTGCTAATTCAAGATGTTATTGCTGTAATGCTTTTAATTTTCATCAGTACTTCTACCGGAACTACCGAGGTTTGGTACCGAGTTTTAAGTATAGCTTTAGGAAAAGGATTTTTGTTAATTGGTGTTTTATATTTTCTGGCAAAATACATACTCCCAAAAATTATAGAAAAAGTGGCCAGTTCTGGAGAACTCTTATTCATTTTTACAATTTCTTGGTGTTTTGGTGTGGCAAGTTTAGTTTATATGTTAGGTTTTGGTATAGAAATTGGGGCTGTAATCGCTGGAGTTTCGCTAGGTACTTCCCCATACCAACACCAAATTAGTAGTCGTGTAAAACCTTTGCGAGATTTCTTTATTGTTTTATTTTTTATTGTTTTGGGTAGCGAACTTCAACTTGGAGATTTACAACAAGCCATTGTTCCTGGAATAATTTTAACAGCTTTTGTACTAATTTTTGACCCATTAATTCTTTTTATAACAATGAGAAAAATGAGATATACCAGACGCAATGCTTTTTTGGCTGGAATTACAACCGCCCAAGTTAGCGAGTTTGGATTTATTTTAATTTTTGCAGCCACAAGTACCGGCTTATTGGTTGGATCAGAACTCGCAATCCTTACTATTGTTGCCCTCTCCACTATTATTATTTCTTCTTATTTAATTACTTATAACGAACAAATTTATAAAAAAATATTACCAATCCTCAAAAAATTTGGAAAGGATGTCCATCAGGAAATTGAAAATCCGGAAGAATACCCTGTTTGGGTATTCGGATATCACAGAATGGGTTGGAAAATTTGCGAAACTCTAAAAGAAAAAAATATTAAATTTGCCGTGGTAGATTATGATCCTCAGGCAATTCAGAAACTTAAACAACGTCAAATTCCTGCATTTTTTGGAGATGCATCCGATATAGAATTTTTAGAAGAATTACCACTCGCAAAAGCAAAATTAATTATATCAACAATGCCAGAAGCAGATGATCAGAAAACATTGATTTCACATATTCGTCAACACTCAAAAGGAACATATATTATTTCTACTTTATTTCATGTAAAACATCTTCGTCAGTTATATGAAGAAGGCGCAGATTACGTAATGTTGCCTCATTTATTAGGAGGTGCTTGGATTTCTAATACTTTAAAAGATAACAAATGGAGTAAAAAACTCTTTAATGATCTTAAAAAAGAACAAAAAGAAGAACTTAGATTAAGGTTTACAGAAGGTACGCATCAATAAATAAAAGCTGTTAATAAATAGTATATTGACAAAACACTTTAAAAAAGTTAAAATGTACTTGATTTTACTATAATAATTCTTGACATTATCTACAAAAACTTGTATAATTGTGTACATTGAATAATGTTAATAGGTTGGTAAAATTAAATGGGCCCGTAGCTTAGCTGGTAGAGCGCCGCCCTTGCACGGCGGAGGTCAGGAGTTCGAACCCCCTCGGGTCCACAAGACGCTTTAGCGTCATTCGTTTTTTTCATAATATGCCGAGGTAGCTCAG
>CAZHUL010000067.1:0-4875 GCA_964535435.1 uncultured Gammaproteobacteria bacterium
CGGAACGAAGTGGAGTCGAAATATCCCCTTTCAATATCACAAAATATTCATAATAAAATAAAACGTAAGTTCCTTTTTCCTTTTGTTAACTAAAGTCTCTCAAAATGATGTTTTTATAATTTAGTTTGTTTCTAAATTAAAAATAGTATATCATATCTAGAGTAGGACTGTTTTTAAATACTATTTTGTTAGTGAAATTTCTAAATTTTGAGCGAGACGAAAAGAAAAAATTTTTGCCCTGCCATAGCATCGGAAATATTTTTTCTTGAAGTCGTAGCCAAAATTTAGATATTTCAGTAGAAATAGTATTTAATAATAGTCCTTGTATCTGTTTTATAACACATTTATGATTAAAAGACAAGGTTTTATTTGTTTAATTTTAGCTATTTTGGTTACAGTTTTAATTCCAAATGTTTTGTTTGCACAAACTTCAAACGATCCAAATGTTGAACAGTGGAGTTACAAAGATCTTGGTGTGTATAATGCCTGGGCAAATGCCACAGGATCTAAAGACGTAATTGTGGCTATAATTGATAATGGTTTTGATACATTTCACCCAGATTTATATGAAAATGTTTGGAAAAATGAAGATGAAATTGCAGACAATTGGATTGACGATGATAATAACGGTTATATAGATGATGTTTGGGGGTGGAATTTTTCTTATAAAGATTTAGACAATAGTGGTGGAATTTCTTCCGCAGAAGCTGTTGGAAATAACGATCCTAGACCGAGTGCTTTTGATATTCCTGCTATTCCAGACGTAATGCACCACGGAACACTGGTGGCGGGCATAATTGGTGCTGTTGGCGACAATCTAGTGAACGGAGCTGGTGTAAATTGGCATGTTCGTTTGATGAATATAAAAGTAGTTGAGAATAACGGAGATGGATCTTCTGCTTCTTTGGTTGAGGCTATTCGTTATGCTGTAGATAATGGCGCTGATGTTATAAATATTAGTATGGTGACTGGGGTTTTTGACCAAAAAATAAATGATGTAATAAAATACGCTTACGATCATGGTGTTGCTATGGTTGCAGCCGCAGGAAACAACGCTAGGTTTTTGGAAGATGCCCCTCTTTACCCTGTGTGTTCAGATGAAAAATCAGACAAAAAAATGATTTTGGGAGTTAGTGCTATGAATGAAGAACACAAAAGAGCATTTTTTTCTAATTTTGGTTCCGGGTGTATAGATATTACAGCTCCCGGAACTAATGTTTCTAGTACACTGCGTTATGCGCCTCGTTATGGACTTACAGAAAAATATGGAGGTGGTTGGAACGGAACATCTTTTGCGACTCCTTTTGTAAGTGGGGCAATTGCTCTTGTAAAATCTATTCAGCCAACTTGGGGTGTAGATAAACTTTTTGAAGCTGTTTTGTCTACTGTTCATAGAACTCCACCACAAGATCCTGTAGTTTACGCTCATTTGTTTGGTGCAGGGCTTTTGCAGATAGACAAGGCTGTACAGTTTGCAATTGATAGTTTACCAGAAGTACCAATAAAAGGGGATATTATCACGGCCATAGACCTAAAAGAAGGCTTCGTTGAATACAATGATTTACAAAACAAAAAAATTAGTTTAGTAACAGAGAAAAATTTGATTGGTGTAAGTGCTATTACTACTTTTGATGACAATGGAGAGACAAAATTTGTAACTATAAAAAGAGAAAATGGTAAAACAAAAGTAAGTATTTTAAAAAATGATTTTACAGAAGAAAGTTCATTTGTTGTGCCTTTGTTCAGTAGTAATTTTGGGATAGAGGTTGGAGATGTTTTGGAAGATGATGAACAAGAAATTATTCTTTATCCAAAATATAACACTAAAACAACTTTTATAATTTATAGTAAAAGTGGAGAATATTTAGATTCCAAGGAAATTACAAAAGAGCATAATGGTGTTTCACTAACTTTAGTAAACAATGGAAGTAAGTCAGAAATTTTAGCAGTTTACAAAAATTCTGATGGAATTTTTTCATTGAAACATTTGGATAATACTTTAGTTGAAGAGAGCGAAATTTCATTATCTTTCTTTAAAGTTTTGCCAAGTATTACAACAGGAGATATAGATGGAGATAAAATAGCAGAAATAGTTGTGGTGGCCGGCGCAGGACAAGAATCATTTGTTTCAACTTATGAACAAGACGGAACTTGGAAAAGAATGTTTTATGCAGATTCACCATCTTATACTGGTGGGTTTTCTGTCACAACCGTCGATTATGACGAAGACGGGCAAGAAGATATTATCTTGAACTTATTATCAGGAGAAAAAAAGATTTCAGTTTGGAATTCTGGAGCAAAGAAAATAGGGGAATGGGTTCCATTTGATGGTAAAAATATATTAAATGCGCAGTTATTTACTTTAAAGAGTTTTTAGTAAATATACCACCTACTAAAATTTCCAAATTTTGGCTGTGACTTCAAGAAAAAATATTTTCACTATTATCATAGTTCAAAGATTTTTTCTTTTCGTCTCGCTCAAAATTTGAAAATTTTGTAACGGTGCTACATTTAATAAAAACTCTAAAATAATTTTTTATGGACAATAAAGAAAACCCAATTTTTGAAAAAAAGAACGTTTTAGTTACCGGTGGTGCAGGTTTCATTGGTTCACATTTGTGCGAAAGACTTTTAAAAGAAGCAAAAGTTATTTGTGTAGATGATTTATCCAACTCCACAATTCAAAATATAGATCACTTATTACAATATCCAGATTTTGAGTTTATTCGTTATGATGTAAACAATCCTATTGAGTTAGACCAATTTGATGAGTTGGATAAGTTTAAAGTTAAATTTCAAGGAATACAAGAAATTTATCATTTGGCTTGCCCAACAAACATAAAAGACTTTGAAAGTTTGAAAATGCAAACTCTTTGGGCAAATTCTAGGGGTATGATTTCTACGCTAGATTTGGCTGTAAAATATAAAGCAAAATATGTTTTTGCTTCTAGTTCTATTGTGTATGGTCCGGCTACAGACGAGAGAGTTGTGTTTTTAGAGAGTGAAGAGGGTATTGTAGATCATATGTCACCTAGAGCTTGTTATGACGAAGGAAAGCGTTTTGCAGAGACTTGTGTTGAAACGTATAGACAATTCCATGCTTTAGATGGTAAGATAGCTAGAATCTTTAGAACCTATGGGCCTAGAATGAGACTCCGAAGTGGACTTTTTATTTCTGATTTTATTTTAGATGCATTAGAGGGAAGAGATTTAGAAATTTATGGTGGAGAAGAAAAAGCACAAACTTTGTGTTATGTTTCAGATGTTGTGGATGGTCTTGTTAGATTAATGAAAAGTGGCCCAGAAACAAATGTTATAAATTTGGGGTCAGATGCCATGTACAGGTTGGCAGATGTGGCAAACAAAATAATTGATCTTACAGAATCATCATCAAAAGTTGTTTTTGAAGATCCTATGAAATTTGTGAGTAGACCTGGTGTTCCAGATTTAACCTTAGCCCGAGAGAAATTGGGTTGGATTCCATTGGTTCGTGTAGAAGATGGTTTACAAAAAACAGTGGATTATACAATAGCAAACAAAGCACGGCTTTCTTTGTGATTGCAGATATCCTTATCAACGCCTATGGTAGTAGTGATAGTACCAGCATACAATGAAGAACGAAATATAGGTTCCGTAATACGGGACCTTTTTCAAATTGTGGATAAAGTTGTTGTAGTGGACGATGGTTCAAAAGATGATACTGCTAAAATTGCAGAAAATTCTGGGGCTACTGTATTAAAACATTTCATAAACCGTGGGCAAGGAGCTGCACTTCAAACTGGACATGATTTTGCAAAAAATATTGGAGCAGACTTTGTGGTTCATTTTGATGGTGATGCACAGTTTAAAGCAGAAGATATTTTATTGGCTTTGGAAAAAATAAAAAGTAATAACGCAGATGTTTTATTTGGTTCTAGGTTTTTAGAGAAGAAATCTAAAATTCCTTTTGCTAAGAAATATGTGGTTTTACCTATAGCAAAGTCGGTTAGCACTTTTTTTGGAAGTGTACAGCTTACAGATGCTCATAACGGTTTTAGAATATTAAGTAAGAATGCTTTGGAAAAGATTATAATTACACAAGATAGAATGGCGCATGCCACAGAAATTCCTGCTTTGGTAAAAAAATACGAACTAAGTTTTGTAGAGTTTCCTGTAAATGTAATTTACAGAGAATACGGGCAAAGTTTTTTTTCTGGGTTTAGAGTAGTGTCAGATTTATTTTTTGGTAAATTTTTGAACAGATAATAAGAAGGATGAATCGCTAGCGCTTGGTGAATCATTCGCTTTGCTCATTTGATGAATCGTTTCACTTGATGTATCGCTTCGCTTGGTTGGAAAGGGCTGGTCGCTGACGCTTGTTCTAAATGTTCTAATTGTTTACACTTGATTTGTCATCCCCAACTTGATTGGGGATCCAGTTTGAATCAACGTTTCTGGATTCCCGATCAAGTTGGGGATGACAATAAAGATTTTTGACTTTATGAATTTTTTACTTAATTTTTAGTATTTAATTCTTAATTCTTTCACTGTATGTTAATTTTATTCCAAATTTTATTTATACTTTTTTCTTTCTTTGCGATTTTTTCTGTTTGGAAAAAGAAACAGGAAGGTCTTTTGGGTCCAAAAGGGGTGTTCTTTTGGTTAATTTTTTGGTTGCTGGCAGTTACGGCTGTAGTCTGGCCAGATAGTACAAGTCTTTTGGCTTTAAAATTTGGAATTGGCAGAGGAACCGACTTAGTATTTTATTTTGCTTTTATTATACTTTTTTATATAATTTTTCGTTTGCACATAAAAATTGAGTCAGTTGGAAGAGACATTACAAAAGTTGTACGCAAACACGCACTTAGAGAAGCAAGTGAAAAAGAAGAAAATAAT
>CAZHUL010000068.1:0-4789 GCA_964535435.1 uncultured Gammaproteobacteria bacterium
AACCTCTATGCGCTGCCGCCCGATGCCTATCAATTGCTATGGGCGCAACTCGACGCCAGCTATTCCTGAATGGGGTGGTATTCGGGAATTGAACCCGAATTGTCGGCGCCACAAGCCGAAGTAATAACCATTATACCAATACCACCATGTAAGAGACTTAGTCTCTATATTACGTAAAAATTATATAGTATTTTTAGCTAAAAGTCAAGTATTAAAATTAATAAAACCAGTAGCTTTCAAACTACTAGCTTTATTTCTAAATCAACATAGAAAAATCTTACATCAAATTATTGTACTCACCAAAACATACACACGCCAAAAAAAATTCAGAAACATATTTTATACACCCAAATTGATAATATAACATAAAACAAAAACTCGGACCTTAATCCGAGTTCTTTATTCCCTTATACCAACTTTTTCTACAACTTTTTCAAATTTCTTTTTTATTTCTTCTATTTCTAAATTGGTGAAACTATTGTATTTAGAAAATTCTTCTTTTAAAGTTTTTCTAGGTCTAAATTGCTGTAGATAAAAACTTTTTGAACCTTCCAAAAGTTCCATCATATCATTTATTATTTCTTCAGTATGTAGTTCTTTTACCATCGTGGTTCTAAATTCATAGTCTACTCCACCTTTTTTTACCAAATCAATACTTTGTTTAATATCTTCTACATTTACCAAATTGCCTGAAACATTTTTATACTCTGCCAAACTAGTTTTAATATCCATGGCAATAAAATCTAACAATTTTTTATCAACCAAATTTTTCAAATCTCTAAACCTATTTCCATTTGTATCTAACTTTACTAAAAATCCTTTTTCTTTTATTTTTAAAATGAAACTTTCTAAATCTGACATTAAAGTTGGCTCGCCCCCAGAAATTACAACTCCATCAAGCAAACCCACACGCTTATTCAAAAAATTAAAAAATATTTCTTCCGGAATAAAACTATCACTTATTTCTTTTATTCGCTCTGGTAATACAAACTCTGGGTTATGACAATAACCACAGCGGAAATTACATCCGGGTGTAAAAACTATACAAGAAGTTTTTCCAGGATAATCTAATAAGGTAAATTTTTGTACTGCACTAATAAACACAAGCCAAGAATTAAGGAATAAGTTTTCTTTTTTATTTTTTCTAACCCTCCGAACACTTGAAATTTTTGGACTAATTTATTTTTTAAACTTATGGTTTTCTAAGAATACAGAAAATAATTATATTCAAACTGTCATCCCCAACTTGATTGGGGATCCAGTTTGAATCAAGGTTTCTGGATTCCCAGTCAAGCTGGGAATGACAGGAAAGGAACATTGTTTTATTTTTGAGTTTGTATGTTTTGGCGAAACAAAGCTTGGGATCCCTCTCTGTCGCTCGGGATAACGCGGGAGAAAAGAAATAAGTAATAATATCTAAGAATTAAGTTAGGAAAGAAAAGTTTCTTACTTAACTACGAAGTAGTCTTAGATCTTAATTCTTAGTTCTATTTTAAACTATTAGTCAGCCCTTTTACAAGCTGACCAATAGACCACGACAAGACTAAATCCTCCTACAAAATAATTTTCGATGATAAGGGACTGTCGCCAAACACCATTTCTACTAAAATTTCTAAATTTTACTAACGAAAGAGTGTGTTTGGCGACAGTCCTGATAATTATTTTGTAGGAGGATTTAAAAAATTAATTTGAGTACACTTCGCAAAATTGAGAATTTGCAGCCACACACTCCTTAAAATGTTTACGAGAAATATGTTCTGCTTTTTTTCCAATATTAAAATGGGAAATTGGTCTGTGATAGCCCATTACACGGGTCCAAACCTCACAGCGGGTCCTTTCTTGATTGACTGTCATATAAAATTAGGTTAAAAATTAAAATATAAATTATTTTTGGCTCTCTCTATTCAAATACTTTTCTCTAAATTCATCATCCAATTTTTCTCCCTGTTCTATTCCCAACTCTTTGTCACACTTTGGACAAAAATCATACTCACCTGTCAAATACCCATGCTTAGGACAAACAGAAAATGTTGGTGTAATGGTAATGTACGGAAGTCTAAAATTGGTTAAAATTCTTTTTACAAGATTTTTACAAGCATTTGCATCGCCAATTCTTTCGTTCATATAACAATGCAAAACTGTTCCTCCAGTATATTTTGTCTGTAATTCATCTTGCAGTTGCAGTGCCTCAAACAAATCGTCTGTATAGCCAACAGGAAGTTGAGAAGAATTTGTATAATATGGTGCTTCCTCTGTACCGGCTTGTAAGATTTCTGGAAATCTTTTTTGGTCTTCTTTTGCAAATCTGTAAGTTGCTCCTTCTGCTGGTGTTGCCTCCAGATTATATAAATTCCCAGTTTCTTCTTGGTAAGCCTTCAACTTTTCACGCATAAAATCTAAAACATCTTTTGCAAATTGCTGGCCAAAAGGCGTTGCAATATTTTCTGTATCGTCTGTAAAGTTTCTTATTGCTTCATTCATTCCATTTACTCCAATTGTAGAAAAATGATTGTTTAAATGCCCCAAATAACGCTTTGTAAAAGGAAATAAACCTCTGTCTATCCATTTTTGGATTTCAATTCTCTTTGTTTCTAAAGTCCCTTTTCCCAATTCCATTAAATGTTCAACTTGTTTCAAAAATCCTTCTTTATCGCCTTTAAAATTGTAACCTATTCTAGACATTGGAATTGTCACCACGCCAATTGAACCAGTCATCTCTGCTGAACCAAACA
The DNA here is from genome assembly GCA_964535435.1 of uncultured Gammaproteobacteria bacterium. Classification (GTDB taxonomy): domain Bacteria; phylum Patescibacteriota; class Patescibacteriia; order Magasanikbacterales; family UBA922; genus JAKITS01. The sequence continues at coordinate 2,733 of CAZHUL010000068.1, forward strand.
AACCTCCCCCACGTTTTTTCAACTCTTTCAAATCTAACTGTAAACGACAACACATAGAACGAACATCAGAAGGATTCAAATCTGAATTTATGAAATTTTGAAAATAAGGAGTTCCATATTTTGCAGTCATTTCAAAAAGTTCTAAAGTTTGAGGATCATCCCAATTAAAATCATTACCAATGTTATAAGTAGGAATTGGGAAAGTAAAAGTTCTACCTTTTGAATCTCCTGCAGTCATAACTTCTATAAAAGCCCTATTTACGATATCCATTTCTTTTTGCAATTCTCCAAATTTATATTTAAAAGGAGTTCCACCCAAATCTAGCCTTTTTTCTCTTAAATCTTCCGGACAAACCCAATCCATTGTAATATTTGTAAACGGTGTTTGTGTACCCCACCTAGAAGGAACATTTAAATTGAAAACAAAAGATTGCAAATTCTGGTAAACATATTCGTAAGTTTTTTCGTCAACGTATTTCTGCCTATCTTCTTCACAAAGGAAAGAAGCGTTTACTTTTGTTAACTCCTCCTCAATCTCCATTGAGTATTTTTTTACAAAAGGAGCCATATAGGTATCAAAACTAGAAAAAGCTTGTGCACCTGCCCACTCATTTTGAAGTGTCCCAAGAAAATTTACCATTTGTGCCACGGCTGAACTTAAATGCTTTGGTGGTTTTGATTCTACTTTATCTGGAACACCATTAAACCCTTCTTCCAAAATTGCCCGAAGACTCCAACCAGCACAATAACCAGAAAACATGTCTAAGTCGTGAATATGCATATCTCCGTTTCTGTGTGCTGAGCCTGCTTCTTCTGAATAAATATGCGAAAGCCAATAATTTGCTGTTACTTTCCCCGCTGTATTCAAAATCATTCCTCCCAAAGAATATCCTTGGTTTGAATTTGCGTTTACCCTCCAATCTAATTTTCCTAAATATTCACTTATTGTTTTATCAACCTCTACAACAACCTTTCTTTCTTCTCTTATTTCTTGGTGTTTATTACGATACAAAATATATGCTTTTGCTGTAGCTGCGTGCCCATTTTCAATTAAAACTTTTTCCACAACATCTTGAACTTCTTCTACTGTTGGAATGCATCCATTAAACTTTTCTGAAACAACTTTGCAAACCTCTTCAGTTATTTTTTCAACCTGTGCCATGTTATCACCACCAATAGCTTTTACAGTTTTAGAAATAGCCACTTCTATTTTTTGTGGGTTAAAATCTACAATACTTCCATTCCTTTTTTGTACCTTAAACACAGCCATAAGTTAAAAAGTTAATTTATTAAACTGGAAAACATATTTTTATTATACACTATATATAGTATTTAAACTATTTTTTAAACACTACATATAGTATCAAAGGGTATTTACTAGTATACAATAAAAAACTAATAACTTCAAAGCTCCTTATTTTTTATTTAAACTTAGCCTAAAAAATAGAAAAAGAAAGAGTTATCCACTTTTTTATCCACACCCAATGGAAAAACATGATACATGAGATAGATAACATGATACAGAAAAGAGGACTAACGTTTTAATTTAATTATTTAAGTTTAGTAATATTGCAAGAGGATAATTCGACTTCACTTCGTTTCGTTCGGGATGACGTGTGTTTTTTGTATCATGTCTTATGCTCTTCTGTCATCCTCAGCTTGACTGGGGATCCAGGGTTTATATCATAATTCACTATTTTTTAATAAAGTTAGAAATAGTAGAAAAAGTATTGATACTAAAGACTCCTGGATTCCCAGTCAAACTAAAAATGACACGGGAGGACAGCAAATTAAGCAGAGTAAGCAGATTATGTAGATTAAGTAAGGACAAATAGAACAAGCGAAGCAATAGAACATTTAGAACTTTCTAACCCAAGCGAAGCGATTCATCAAGTTGAACGAAGTGAAACGATTCATCAAACGAAGTGATACATCAAGCGTTAGCGATTCATCATTTCCTTTCCTGTCATCCTCAGCTTGATTGGGGATCCAGTTTCCTTTCCTGTCATCCTCAGCTTGACTGGGGATCCAGGGTTTGATTCAACGTTTAATTATTT
>CAZHUL010000069.1:0-4673 GCA_964535435.1 uncultured Gammaproteobacteria bacterium
ATATCCTATTTCCAAAAGAAATTCGGCTAAATAAGAACCGTCTTGTCCTGTAATTCCTGTAATTAATGCTTTTTTCATATTATTTATTTTTATTAAAATCAAAATCTGGATAAATTCCTTTTAAATAATTCTCTCCAGCTTCACTTAACACTATTCCGTTATCAAATGCGTAGTTTAAGTATTCCAACCCCTTATCTAACTTTCCTAATTGTTGTTCCAAAGCTATTAAACGAAATAAGCCAAACTCTACTTTTGGACTGATTTCAAAACTATCAACTAAAATTTTCTCTGCCTCCAATTCTTTACCCAAAATAACCTTTACATCTGCCAACATATATTTAACCTGTTGTCTTGCCGGTGATTTTGATAATGCATCTTCTAAAAGTAATTCTACATTAACAAAAGCGTCTTTATTTTCCATATTCATAAATTGGCTTGTCAAATTTGCCAACTGCAAATGAATTCTAATGTCTAGTGGATGCAGTTCTAAATTTTTTGCCAATTCTTGGTAAACCAACTTGTACAATTCATTTACTTCTTCTTGTCTGTTTGCTTTAATATATTCACCCAATTTTTCTATTACAGATCTAGAAAAATCATTTCTTATGTCGTCTATATGAGGAGATGGAATTTTTGTAGCATTTTCATATTGCAAAGCTGGGCTATCCCCACTATTAATAGCTTTTATTGCATTTAAAGTGGCTTGGTTTGCTCTTGCAGGATTTATGTCTGTTGCATATAGAACAATAAACATAAAAGAAAATACCACAGCAAGTAAACCGATAGAAATTTCATTGTTTAATTTTTGCTCTTTTAATTCTTCTGGTTTTTTACAATTACCATTTAAAAGTGCTAAAAAGAAAAAGAAATATAAATAAGATGTTGGATTCTCAAAAACAAAGACATTGTTTACTAAATGAGCGACCAAAAAAGCAACACCGACTGCAAGAAAATTAATATCTATACTCCCTCTTTTGTATGATCTTAAAAGTACAACAATAGAAACAACAAACAAAGAAAGATAAGTTAAAATTCCAAAAGTACCTTGAACAGTCAAAGTATTCATCAATATATTGTGTGCATTATCAAACCAAGTTTCCCCAAAACCGTGTTCTAAAAATTTTGGATTATAATATTTATTAAATGTATAAAAATAATTATTTGGCCCCCACCCAAAAACTGGTTTCTCTTTCCAACCTTTGTATGCTATTTCCCAAGCCATTGTTCTAGTCTCTGCAGACCCTCCAGTTACATTTGTATTCATAAGTCTACCTACGGCAGGTATATTTTGTACAAAAGTTGTTTGTCTAAATAAAAATAAACTAATCAAAATAAGTACACCTAAAATCATTAATCCAAGAAGTCTTAGTCGAGTTTTTTTGTAATCTTTCAAAAAAACTAGATATATAAATAGCAAAACAAACAAACCAACAAGAACTCCCAATAACGCACTTCTTGTTCCACCCCAAAAAATACCACCAAAACCAAATAGCATTCCAATAATAGCGTAGTATCTCCAAAACTTACTTGTTTTTTCTTTTATAAACAGTAAATAGCCAATAAAAAACAAAAACATTCCATAAGCACTAAAGTAAATAGAATTACCTAAAGTTGCCGAAACTCTTTCTGTTCCACCATTTAACAAAAGACCCGAGCTGACATATTTTTGCAAAAAACCTATAAACATTAGTATTGTTCCTGCGCCCAAAAACATTCTCAACAAAAACTTCCAGTCAATCCAATTTTTTGTAGTTGATGTAATAATAAAATAATAAGCTACATAGTGAAAAACCGTAAATAAACCAAGCATCCTCTCGTGATTATCCCAAAAACTTTTGTACGGATCTACTCCAACAAAAGTAGAGATTGTAAAACTTAAAAAAAATAAAAGTACTACAATGTTTATTGGGGTTAATTTTGGTTTGTAGTAATGCCAATTACTAACTAACAATGCGATATACGCGCCAAGCATAAGTAAGGTAATACCTCTAAAAATAACAATTTTTGGAACAATAAAAGGAAAAATAAAACTAGATGGTAAAACAATTAAAGGAACAAAAAAAGAAAAAAGAATTAAAAGTTTTAAAAACTGCTCGATGTTTTTTCTCATAAATAATTTTATTTACTAAAGTTAAAAAACTCTTCTAGCGACTGTGGTACTGGTTTTTGTGTCATTCTAGAAAGTTCGTCTCTTTTAAATTTTATTCTTTCGTTTCCTGTACTTTTATAAGCCATATTGTACCAATATAAAGCATCCTCAAACCTACCTTCAAACTCGTAGGCTTCGGCAGCAAAAATTTGATGAACTGGATCTGTAAAAATTAAACCCTTACTAATTGCTCGGTCCAAAACTGGCAATACTTCTTTATGTTGCTCATTAAATTCATAAATTCTTGCTAATTGATAATAAGCTTCTGCTATATTTTCGTTTCTACTTAAAACTTCTTCTGCCATTTTTATAGCTTCATCAATTTCCCCAATTCCAGCAAGAAATGTAATTTTTGCGTACTCAATCTGCTGTCTTCCTGGTGAAAGTTTTTCTGCTAATTCTAACTTATCTTTTACGTCTTCTTGTGCCCCAGGAATATCAAATAAAACTATTCCCCCACTTCGCATTAAATCCATATATGCAAGCACCGACCTAACATCATTTGGTGAATGTTCCATTATTTTTACCATATTGACTATGGCCAAATCAAAAAGCTCTCTAGCTAATTTTTGGTCATAAGAGTAAATATTTGGAATTACATACAAAACATCCATAGAATAATCCCAACCAATTTCATACTGATAAGGACTTTTCCACTTAAATGTTTCATTAAACATTTGCAAAGAATTCTTACTATCACCAACAGACATAAACTTTCTAGATTTAAATTCTGTAATATTTGCACCAACTACATTTACATTTAGAAAAAATATGCCCGTCACAGCCAGTAATAAAGAAAGTGCAATGGCTAATTTTGGAACATTGTAATAATTTTTATCTTTTTCACTAATACCAGAAAATACAAAGTCTAAAAAACCCAAAAAGAAAAAGAAATAGATATATGATGTTACGTTTTCAAAAACGAACATGTTATGTACAAAATGAGCAATTAAAAACCCAGAGCCAAATAGGAAAATAAAAACTTCTTCTTCATTTCTTTTGTAAACTTTCCAAAGACAAAAACCAGAAGCACCAAAAATTAACAAATAACTAAGTAAACCAAAAACACCTTGCGTTGCAAGAGTGTTAAACAAAACACTATGAGCATTATCAAACCAAGTTTCTTGAAAACCAAATGTCAAAAACTCGGGATTATAATACTTATTAAAAGCATAGTAATAGTTGTTTGGTCCCCAACCAATTAATGGTTTCTCTTTCCAACCTTCTACCGCAACCTCCCAAGCAAGAATACGTGTACGCGCAGTACCTTCAAAAGGAGAGGTATGGGCTATTCTGTCCAATGTAGATACACTCTTTACCAAAGAAGTATCTTTAAAAGTCAACAACCCAATTCCCATTACACTACCTAAAATTAAAATTCCTAATATTATATTACGTGTCTTTTGTTGACCTTGTTTTAAAACAATATAAAAAACTGAAATAAAAACAAAACCCGCAAGCATTCCTAATAAGGAGCCTCTTGTTCCACTTGTTATAATACTAGCAAACCCAAGAAAAGAGACACCTGCAAAATACCATTTTACCCAACCTTTTTCTTTGAAGAAAAATAATAACCCCGCAAAAAGTAAGAACAATCCTAAACCACCAAGATATATAGGGTTTCCAAGCGTAGATACAACTCTTACAGCACCCCTATTAAAAAGAAAATTTAAATTTATTTTTTGAATAATTCCTATTAGTGACACAATTATCCCCACACCACCAAAAACCACAAAAGCATCTCTCCACTCTTTCCAAGAGTTAAATATATATTTAATAACAAAAAAGAATATAAAATAAAATACAAGAGTACTTAACCCTAGCATTCTTTCTTGAGTATCCCAAAGACTTCTGTACCAGTCAAAACCAAGAAAAGTGGAAACAGTAAGGCTTAGCAAAAATAAAGCCAGAGAAACAGAAATTGGTGTAAATAATTTATTCTTGGAATTATTTTTTAATTTTAAGCTGTATAAATATAAAACCAAAGTAACACCTGAAACTAATAAAATAACACTCCTAAAGAAAATTACTTTTGGCACTACATACGGAAAAATAAATAGAGTAGGCAAAACTAATAAAGTAGTTAAAAATGACAAATAAATTAGATATTTTGCAATTTTCCTTAGAATATAATCTTTCATAAAATAAAAATAATAAGTAGAAAGTATAGAAAGTTAAAAGTCTATAAAGTGGAAAGGAAGGGAAAGGGTTGGTATTTTCATTTTGTCATCCCCAACTTGATTGGGGATCCAGTTTGAATCACAGTTTCTTTGTTAATAACCCTGGATTCCAAGTCAAGCTGGGAATGACAGGAAAGGACTGTTGTTTGGTTTGTGATTGTGATTGTTTGCTTTTTGTCATCCCCAACTTGATTGGGGATCCAGGGTTTATATCAACGTTTCTGGATTCCCGATCAAGCCGGGAATGACAATTTTTCATCACGTCATCCTGAGCGAAATGGAGCAAAGCAGAATGAAGTCGAATGGATCTCGTGTTAATATCATTAAACATTGAATTAAAAACA
>CAZHUL010000070.1:0-4499 GCA_964535435.1 uncultured Gammaproteobacteria bacterium
TTCCACAATAACATTATTTTTGTCCAAAGGGTTTCTTGGAATTGTTAAAACTTCTAATTCTTTGTCTAATTTTTCAATTTTTTCCCTTGATTCATTTAAATCCATTTCTGCCATTTCTATCATTTCTGGTTCTGTTTCTGTTTCCAACATTTCACTTGTTTCGGCTACATTTTTTGTTAATTCCTCTAAAAGATTTATTTTTTCTACTGTTTCTCTTAGTTCTGAATATTCCTGAGAAACTTCTTTTAATTTTTTTTGATCATCAACAATATTAGGGTTTTGTAATTCCTGTTCTAGTTCGTTATATCTTTCTCTAATTTTTATATATCTTTCGTTCATATTTAAGTTAAAAGTTCATAAAGTTGAAATTCAAAAGTCTAGAAACTTAATTCTTAGTTCTTGAAATGTCATCCCCAACTTGATTGGAGATCCAGTTTGAATCAACGTTTCTGGATTCCCGATCAAGTCGGGAATGACATTTATACGTTAATTACTTTTTATCTTGTTTTCTTGTATCTTTTACAGATCTATTATATCAAAAAACGAGTACTTTAAGAACTCGTTTTTTATTTTTGTTTAGCTAGTTTTCGTCAGTTTCTGTTTCTTCTTCAACTACAACTGGTGTTTCTTCAACTACTTCTTCTACAACCGGAGTTTCTTCTATTTCTTTTTTTTCTTTTTTAGATTTCTTTGTTGAACTTAATGCCTCTGATTTTTTCATTCTTTCTTCAAACTTTTCTACACGGCGTGCAGTGTCTACTAGAATTTGCTTTCCAGTATAAAATGGGTGAGAAGCAGATGAAATTTCAACATTAATAACGAAGTGTTCTACTCCGTCTATGTCTCTTTTGCTGTCTGAAGTTAGTGTTGAAGTTGAGATAAATTCTCCTCCGCAAGAAGTATCAACAAAAACTACAGGATGTGTTTTTGGGTGAATGTCGTTTTTCATAAAAGTTATTTAAGGAATATTTAATAAGTATGCTTTGTTACGAAATATTCAAATTTTGAGCGAAAATTTTGAACAAGCGACGATGTTTAATAAATTAAGCAGAGAAGCTTTTCAGAATTTGCAGCCAAAATTTGAATATTGCAGTAAAAGATTTACTTATTAAATGTTTCTATATTTAGTGTCCATATTGTAGTCTTTTTTGTGTTTTTTGTCAAGAGTTTGGTATTGTCGTTTATAAAATGAGTTTGGAAGAATAAAAAAACCCCACGCTACTTATGTTAAGCATGGGGTTTGGTGGTTGTGGACCACACCATTTATGTTAGGTGTGTTCTGCTGTTTTGTTCATCAGCCGCCGTTCTTCTCGGCTTTTGCGTCGGCGGTCCTTCGCTTTCGGCGAAGGAGAAGAATTTTGTTCATTGGTGACGAGCTCGAAAATTGAGGTCTTGAGGAGCCCGAGCCCAATCATGATCTTCTCTTCAAAGTCTCCATCACTATCGTCGTTGTGATGGTAGACATTATATGCTTCCGCTTTTTTTTCGTTGCGGAAGAAACGACGGAGAGTTTTTGTCGCCGAGAATCTCAGCCAAAGGATTTCGCCGTCCTCATCGACAATGTCTTTGTCTCCGAATTTTTTTTGGAGCCAATCTGCGACTTTCGTCGAAACGAAAGGCGCCAACTCGTTTTGTCTCACCGTTTTACCGGTGATTTCGCGGACTGCTTCCGCGATCTCTCGTTGCTCCTCTGGCCGACTTTTGTCGTCGGCCACCGCATTGATTGCATTCCTATTCAGCACGCAACCATCAGAGAATTTCATTGTTTCTGTAGTGATTGCACAGGTCGTTTCCTGTGCCAACTTCTCGTGTACCAACCTTTCGATTGGGTCAACGAGGAGTTGATAGGCAGTATACACCTCTTTTGCAGGAAGTGTGTAGCCTACAAACCCCTCCCTTTGTGTGCATTTGTAGCACACAAAGGAAAGAGTTGTGCCCCCTTCCTCCTCCTCAACAATCTTGAGATGCATTTTGTACAGGTCCTTCCAGGACCCGTACAAAAAAATGTGGTTGACGGGGGCTTTGTACCCGCCGTCCGTTGTGCAGTCTGCATCTTCGCAGACTTTGGGTTTTGTGAAACTCTCACCTGAGAGCTCCACCTCTTGTTCTACCAAAAAATTTACTGCGGCCGCAAGGGCCTGCTCACGAGTCTCAAACATTTTTTGAACTCCTTTTTTGTTGGATTTTTTTTAAGGTACAAAACAAATGAAATGATTTCCAACATGAATCAATTTCACTGTAAAGCTCACTTGAGCTCTAAGAGGAAATTAACGAATTAATTGCCTTTTAGATCTCAAATAAATATTTTATAAAAAATATCATATTTTTATACTTTTGTCAAGCTTTTTGGGTAAAAATAAAAAAACACCTTCTTTTTTGAAAGTGTTTTTGGTTTTTTATGTTTAGTTATTAGTCGACGAACAAAACATTCCTCCTATAATATCGGTGATCCACCAAGCTTGGATCCTCACCGTTTATAATTCTTTTTTTATCTATTTCTATTTCTTCTATTGGTTTTTCAATCTCCTCGTATCTCCTCGAGTATCGAGGTCTTTTACGATGAGAAGATGTTCCTATGCATCTTTGGCAGTAATCGAATCCATTTTTGCGGATTCTCTCGCCGCCTTCTATTATTAGAACTGTGGGTTGTCCACAATTCAAACAAACAGCGTTATCCATTTACCCCTCCTTATTTGAAAAGAACATTACATAATAATAGAACATAATTTTGTTTATGTCAATAGATAATTTAAAAGTAGGTGTGAATAAAATTATCTTGTTTTATTGGACTGTCGTCAAATACACTTTCATTAACAAAGTTTAGAATTTTAGTAGAAATGGTGTTTGACAGTAACCCATTTATAGGAGGATAAGGTAAAATACTTGATTAATTTATTGAATTGTACTATACTATGTTTATTATATTTGGTATCATAAGTTATGAGTTTTGTAATTTCAATTGTACAAATTATTCTATCGGTTTTATTGATAACTGTTATCTTGTTGCAAAAAAGCAGTTCTGGGCTAGGAGCTACATTTGGTGGTGGTGGAGCAATCCAAACCACAAAGCGTGGCATAGACAAAGTGCTTTTTAATACTACTGTTGTAGTTTCAATCCTCTTTTTTCTCGTAGCTATCGTTAGCTTATTGGTATAGAAAAATTTTTTCTTTACTACAAATTGGGTTATTTTTAACCATCCATGTGCTTCAAAAAATAGTTAAATTTGCTTCTAAAAAATTCTCTAAATTAAAAAAAAGAGAACCAAAAACTTTGATGACTCATGAACTAGACACAAAACTTTTGCGCAAAATACACGGCAAAAGAGTTCCAGATTGGGGTCAGTTTAGAAGGATAAAACATATCCTATCATCAAAAGAACAAAAGGTTTTGCGCCTTAGTTATTTAGTTTTTTTAATTGGAATTATTTGGTCCGGAATGATTGTTGTAAATAATTTTAGGGATGCTATTCCGGCAGTTGGAGGAAAATATACAGAAGCTGTTGTTGGATCTCCTCAACTTATTAACCCCGTTTTTGCGAGTATAAACGATGTTGATTTAGATATTTCAAATTTAGTTTATTCCGGTTTAGTTCGTTATGACGAAAATCAACAGATTCAAACAGATTTGGCAGATTCTTATGAAATTAGTGATGATAAAAAAACATATACCTTTAAATTAAAAGAGGGGGTTAAATGGCACGATGGCGAACCTTTTACTGCATATGACGTGGTGTTTACAATAGATACTATCTTAGAACCTTCTGTAAATAGTCCTTTGTTTGTGAGTTTTCAGGGTGTTATAGCTAAGGCGGTAGATGAACAGACAGTTAGAATTACTTTAAATGAGCCATTTGCGCCATTTTTATCTAGTTTAACTGTGGGAATTTTACCAGAACATGTTTGGTCACAAATTTCTCCGGAGCGTATTCGTTTGGCCCAAAGAAATTTGCAACCAATAGGAACAGGTCCTTTTATGTTTAAAAAATTGGTAAAAGATGAATCAGGATATATTTATAGATATGAACTTGTAAGATATGAAAATTATCACAGAGATCCAGCTTTTATTAAAGACTTTGTTTTTCAATTTTATAATGAGTATGATGGAGAAACAGGAGCTGTACAGGCTTTGCGTCAAGGAAAAGTTGATGGCTTAAGTTTTGTGCCATCAGATTTACAAAATAAAGTAGAAAGAAAACATATTGAATTACATACTTTGCACTTACCTCAATATAATGCTTTGTTTTTTAACTTGGGTGTAGAAAAGATGCAGAGCAAAAATTTGCGAACCGCTTTGTCTGATTCTATTGATAAAGACCGAATTTTGGCAGAAGTATTAAATGGTGAGGGGCAAACTTTGGGAAGTCCTATTTTGCCCGGTTTTCCAGGTTTTACGGAAGAAAAAAATACCTCAGTTTATGATGTTCAAGAAGCAAACGAACTTTTGGATAATAATTGGAGTAGAGTTTCTGCCGAGGAATATAGAGCATTGCGCAAAGAAA
>CAZHUL010000071.1:0-4485 GCA_964535435.1 uncultured Gammaproteobacteria bacterium
AGTTCCAGTTCCAGGCGATGAAAGTCAGATAATGTACGTTTGGGTAGATGCACTTTCAAACTATATAACAGTACTTGGTTTTGCAGAAGATTCTCAAAAGTACAAAGATTATTGGGTCCAAACTGGTCAAGAGAGGGAAGTAATCCATACTTTAGGAAAAGGAATTTCTAGATTTCACGTACTTTATTGGATTGGTTTACTTCTTTCTGCAAAAGTTCCGTTGCCGACGCAAGAATTTATACATGGATACATTACAATAAACGGAGAGAAAATTAGCAAATCTTTGGGAAATGTAATTGCGCCAAAAGAATTGATAGAAAAGTATGGTGTGGAAGCAACTCGTTTTTACCTTTTGGGGGCTATTTCTAGTTTTCAAGATGGAGATTTTTCTTTTGAAAAGTGTGACGAGTATTATACGGCACACCTTGTAAACGGAGTGGGGAATTTAACTTCTCGTATTTTAACAATGGCAGAAAAATATACTAAAAATTTAGTTCCTACGGTAGAGCATGATGTTTTTGGCACAGAAGATTTTTGGGTTGAATATAAAAAAGATATAGAGAATTTTGATTTTCAAAGAGTGGTAAAAAATATAAACAGCTTGGTAGCGAGAGTAGACGGTTTTATTTCTGAGCAAAAACCTTGGGAAAAAGCAAAAGCGGATGAAGACGTAAGTAAAGTTGTCTATCAACTTTTGGAAGTTCTTCGTCATTTGGCTGTAGCGCTTTTACCTATTATTCCTGGCACTGCTAACCAAATTTTGGTACAATTAAACACAGAAAAGGATTTAACAAAATTAAACGAGCTTAATTCTTGGGGACTTCTAAAACCTCATACCGAACTTAAAAAAGGTGAAATTCTTTTTCCAAGACTTTGACTTGTAAAAAGAATAAAATATTCATGTCATCCCGAACGAAGCGAAGCATAGCTTGAGGGATCCCATCTCTGATTCACAAAACTTTTAAAATAACATCAAACTTTTCTCACCTTACCTTTTGCCACCAAAAGGTAACCAAAAGTGCCGAACGGTTGACAATTTTAGGCTTAATTTTTTTTAAAAACTTATTTAACTAACCGCAGTTCGCTAAATTAGTTATCCTTTTGTATACTCAAAAGGAACATAAGTTTTTAGAAAAAATTAGTCCAAAAATTTCAAGTGTTCGGAAGGTTAGAAAAGAGTATTTCGAACAAGCGAAGCGATATATCAAACTGAACGAAGTGAAATGATTCACCAAACGAAGTGAGATGATTCATCAAGCGAAAGTGATTCATCATTTTTATTAATATAAAAATTTTCCTATGACATTCCATTTGATTGATGTAATTTTTATAGTTATAATTTCTGGTTTTGCATTGTTTGGTTTGTGGTTTGGTTTGGTGCATACTTTGGGTTCGCTTCTTGGAACAATTTTTGGTGCTTACTTTGCAAGTAGATATTACGAAGGTTTTGCCCAGTGGCTAATGGGTGTAATGGGTTGGGATGACAACGCAACCAGAGTTTTAGCTTTTGTAATTTTATTTTTTACACTAAATAGACTTTTTGGATTAGTTTTTTCTTTGTTAGATAAGTTTTTAGGTGTTATTACAAAACTTCCTTTTGTACGTTCATTTAATAAATTTTTAGGTTTACTTTTTGGTCTTTTAGAAGGATTGCTTAGTATTGGTTTGGTAATTTACTTTATAGAACGTTTTCCACTCGCAGACAAAATTATGGAAAAGTTAGCAGATTCTACTATCGCACCTTATGCCTCTAAAACAGCTTATGTATTTTTACCACTTCTTCCTGATGCTTTAAAAATCCTTCAATCCACAGTTGACTACGTGGCAAACATCTTCCTAAAATAAATTTAAAAATTAAAAACCCGCTAAAATTGGCGGGTTTCTGATTTTTTAGTCCTTGTCTAAAAAATGTATTTGTATGGAAAAAATATCTTCAAACAAGAAGGAAATATTTCTATTATTTCCAGCTAAGACAGAAAAACAAATTCCAAAAGGATCAATTTGAATTTTTGTTTCTCCTTTAATAACATAATTTCTAGGTCTATTAATTAAATTAAGTTTTCCACCCGAAGTTAGTTTTTCATACGAAGTATTTGAGTGACTACTTAAAGGATTGGGTTCTTTTAATATAATACAAAGATCAAAGTCTAATTCAGAAGATTTTGCCTCTAGAAGTTGGTTTCTAAAAGTTTCATATTGTTTGGCAGAATTTATTTCTACCAATTTTTCTATTGCATCAGAAATTTTTCCAAGTGCAATAACAAGTGCATCTGTCGTTCCTTTAACTTTATCTGCAAAATCTCCAAGTCCAAACATGCCTAACCTCCTTTTATGGGGTTTATTAAAATGAACCGACCTAAATTTAGCATAAAAAAGTGAGAAAGTCAAGGAAAAGAGCTTTAATTATTATAAATCTATGTTAGACTGTTAAAATGTATAAAGAACCTATTCACAATTTTTTTTCTGCTCAATCCCATCCTATTTTGGCTACAAATCTTATAAAAAAATTCACTATAGCACCACTATCCCTCATTTTTTTATAAAATTTTCGCTCAAAATATAATAAAATTGATCTAGAAAAAATATTATGAACAGATTCTTGGACAAAACAAAAAAATTATTAGTAAGAGAAACGTTAGCGCTCCTAGATGTTGTTTGTGGTTTGGAAAAAATTTCTTTAGATTTAGGAGAAAATCTGCAAACTTATTCCAATAAAGAATTAAATAAAAGTTGGAATTTTTTGACTGATCCAAAAAACCACGATGAAAATAATTTTTGTTATTTGGTCCACGGATTGCAAAATAGCGTGTCTAGAATAAAACAATTTTTATTTATTTATGAAAAAGGCGGTTGGGACGATGCTCATTATTTTGATTTATTGGAAAGCCCACTTGAAATTAATAAAAAGAAGCTAATTTCTGCGTCGGTTGTAAATACTTCTCACATAAAAACTTATGGTGAGTTAGGTTTAATTATAAAATCACCATTCGAAAATATTCTTCATACTTGTATCTCCGACAATGGTACAGATTTTACAAATCCAGAATGTGTTTTGAAAAATTCCAAAAAAATAATTTTGCCAATAGAAAATTTAATAAAACAAAGTTGTGAGAATAGTTCTTATAACGAGGTAGTTTTAACAGGAGAAACCAAAAATGGGAAAGTAGAAGTTGTGGGATTTTGGATAAATACTTTTGAAGATGGAGAGCCAATAGATAGAGACGGCGCAGACAAACTTATTTTTTTTGCCAAAAATTATGATTTACCTTTAGTAACATTTGTGAGAAATATAGATGATTTACAAGACAAATTATTTAAAGTATTGGACAATATAAAAAATAAAAATTATTATTCACTAGCAATCAACGAAAGTGAGAAGAAATTACTAATGGATTGTACGGCTGGAAATTTTAGAATAATAGACGAAAATTTAAAAGAAACAAAGCTAGACTTGGAAACAGCAAAAGAAATTGAATTAAGAACTTTGAACTTACTAGAAAACCTTGCAAATAGTTGGGAAAAGGCGTTATTATAGAAGTCATATGATAATAGATTCACATTCACACATACAATTTAAAACCTTTGGAGAAGAAGAGAAAGAGTTAATAAAAAGAACTTTGGAAAAAGGGGTTTGGATGAATGCTGTTGGTACACAAAGTACAACTAGCAAAAAAGCCGTAGAAATTGCAGAAAAATATGATGGAGTTTTTGCTACAATTGGGGTTCATCCAACGCATGTTTTTAGTATAGAAGTGGAAGAAGAGGGGAGTACCTTCAAATCTCGTTCTGAAGTTTTTGATTATGAATTTTATAAAGACTTGGCAAAATCTCCCAAAGTAATCGGAATTGGCGAAACTGGAATGGATGGTTTCCATATTCCAAAAAACCTAGATAAAAAAGAAGTTTTTGTAAAACAAAAAGAAGTTTTTTTACTCCATTATAAATTGGCGCAGGAGATGAATTTACCACTTGTAATTCATGTTCGCGATGCTCACGAAGAATTAATAGAAGTTTTAGGTGAATTACCAAAACCAATTCGTGGAGTAGCCCATTGTTATACTTCTGATTGGGAGAATGCACAAAAATATCTTGACTTTGGATTGTATTTGGGCTTTACTGGTATTGTAACTTTTCCGCCAAAAAAGACAGACCCACAATCACAGCTAGATTTGCTAGAGGTTGTAAAAAATTGTCCACTTGATAAAATGTTGGTAGAAACAGATGCACCGTTTCTAGCACCACAAAAATATAGAGGAAAAAAGTGTGAGCCATGGATGGTGGAAGAGGTTGTAAAGTTCATCGCAGAGTTTAGGGGAATTGACGAAGAAGAGTTTAAGGCTCAAGTTTTAAAAAATACAAAAGAATTATTTAATATAAAGTAATATGGAAGGAAAAAAATTGACAAATTATATTTTGATTGGGGTTTTTGCTGTTGCAGTTGTGGCACTTGGATTTTGGATTTTTACTTATGATAAACCAGAGGCA
>CAZHUL010000072.1:0-4459 GCA_964535435.1 uncultured Gammaproteobacteria bacterium
TTATCAACGTTCGGCACTTTTGGTTACCTTTTGGTGGTAAAAGGTAAAGTGAGAAGGATTTTATTATGTATTAAAATGTTTTAATGAATCAGAGACGAGATCCTTCAGTTTCGCTCTGGATGATGTGAAATAAAAATGTTTGATTATTAGTCAAAGTTAGTAATTCTATAACCAATTTGGTAAAATGTCAAGTATACTAAGATAGATTCACTATGTATTTAAAACGAATCGAACTAAACGGATTTAAATCCTTTGCACAAAAAACAGTATTTGAATTTCCCGAACCAAAAGACGGGCGTTTTGTAATTGCTTCAATTGTTGGTCCAAACGGAAGTGGAAAAAGTAATGTTTCAGATGCTATTCGTTGGGTTTTAGGAGAACAGAGTATAAAACAACTTCGTGGAAAAAAGAGCCATGATATTATTTTTTCTGGTTCAAATTTAAAAGGTCAACTCGGAATGGCAATTGTTAGTTTGGTTTTTGACAATAAAGATGGCAAAATACCTGTTGATTACGAAGAAGTTACTATTTCTAGAAAAATTTATCGTTCTGGAGAAAATGAATATTTAATAAATGGAAACAAAGTTCGTCTAATTGATTTTCAAATTTTACTTGCAAAAGCTCAGTTTGGAAATAATTCTTATGGAATTATAGGTCAGGGTGTAATTGACCAATTTTTGTTCCAAACTCCCGCAGAGAGAAAATTATTTTTTGATGAAGCATCCGGAATAAAGGAGTTCCAAATTCGTCGTCACCAGGCAAGTTTAAGGTTGAAAAGGACAAAAGATAATATAGATCAAGCAGAACTTTTACTTACAGAAGTTTCGCCTCGTTTAAAAAATTTGTATCGCCAAGTAAAGAAATTAGAAAAAAGACAAGAACTAGAATTGGAATTAAAAGAAACACAAAATAATTATTACTCAAGTGTTTGGGGGAAAAATAAAAAAAGCATTGATGAGTTAAAAGAAAAACTAGATAAAGTAAATAAAGAGCATAAAACTTTGGAAGAAGAACTTTTTGTGGTCCAAAGCGAGTTGGCAGAATTGGCAAAAGAAAAAAGTAGGGGAGAGGCTTTTGATAATTTACAGGGGGAATATCAAAAATTATTTAAGGAAAAAAATGAGTTGGAACAGGAACGTTCAAAGTTGTCTGGACGGTTGCAGGTTGAATATGGAAAAGCTGGGGAACAACAAATTGGCTGGTTGAAAACAAAAGTTGAACAATTAAAACTTCAACAAAATGAACATAAAATCAACAAAGAAAAATTGGAAAATATAGTGAACAAAATAAGTGTAGAGTTTACGGAAAAGCAAAAAGAAGTTGAAGAAAAAGAAAGGCTGCTAAAAGAATTACAAGAAAAAATTAATAAATCTTTCGGAAGTCAAAATCAAAATTCAGGTTATCAATTTGGCGCAACTGCAGTTGTAAATGTTTTAAATAATAAGGAAAATTTTGGAAAAGTTTATGGAGTTGTCTCTAGTTTGGCCGAAGTAGATTTAAAATATGCACTTGCTTTGGATGTTTCTGCTGGTGGAAATTTATCTTCCGTAGTTGTAGAAGATGATGTTGTAGCAAAAAGATGTATCGAACATCTAAGGAATAACAGACTTGGAACAGCAACATTCTTACCTTTGAATAAAATAAAACCAAGACCAATTTACGAAAATCAATACGATTATTTAGATTATGATGGTGTATACGGTTTTGCAGTAGAACTTGCACAGTTTGATGATAAATATGAGGATATATTTTCTTATGTTTTTGGTAGTACTTTAATTGTAGAAAATATAGACATAGCAAGAAAGATTGGAATTGGAAAAATAAGAATGGTTACACTTGAGGGGGATTTGTTAGATATGGGTGGAAGTATGCGTGGTGGATATAGAAGTATAAAAGGTGGAACTTTTAGTTTCTTAAATAAAAATAAATCAATTTCAGAAAGTGGTTTGGATTATGAAAGACTAAAACAAGAATTAAGCGATGCACAGTTAAATTACTTGAAAGTTAAAGAAAGTTTTGGTGAGTTAAGTACTCAAGTACATATTTATAAAAATAAATTAGAAACAATTTTAGAAAGTGAAAAAGATGTTTCGAGAGAATTAGCAGAATTGGAGCAAGAGTTATTAGTAAGTACAACCCAACCGGGTGATTATGGAGAAATAATGAAAAATATCCAAACTCAAAAAGATGAATGTGATAAAAAAATAAATGAATTGGTTGCAGAATTAAATTTTGCGCGCAAGAGAATGGATCAGTTTAACCAAGATGAAGAAGAAAAAAAGAAAAAAATATTTGCTTTGCAAGATTTGATGCAGAAAAAACAATCTGAATTAAACTTACTTGCTTCCGAGAAAAATGATGGAAATATAATTCTTGCCAGAAGAGAAACTAAGCAAGAAGATTTGGAGCATGAAATAAAAGTAGAAACTGGTGAGGATATTCAATTTATTTTGAAAAAAGGGGTTGAATATGTTTCTGCTGATGAATTTGAAGATTATGAAAATAATATACAAAAATTAAAATACAGCCTGAGTTTAATTGGTGGAATTGAAGAATCTGTTGTTCAAGAATATGAAGAAGTTTCTCAGAAGTACGGAAATTTAAATGAAAAACTTGAAGATCTTAAAAAAGCTGTAAATGATTTGGATAAATTAATCACAGAATTAGATTTTTTAATGAAGCAAAAAAGAAAAAAAGTTTTTGCTCAAATTAAATCAGAGTTTTCAAAATATTTTTCATTACTTTTTGGTGGTGGAAAAGCAGAACTAATTGAAATTTATGGAAGAGGGCAAGAAGAGGATTTAGAAGAAGGAGAAGAACATAAAAGTTTGGGAAAAAGGATTTTACAGGGAATTGATATTATGGCTTGCCCTCCCGGTAAAAAGATTAAAAATATCCAGTCTTTGTCTGGTGGAGAAAGAACTATGACGTCTATCGCCTTAATTTGTGCAATTTTACGTGCAAATCCTTCTCCTTTTATAGTGTTGGACGAGGTAGAAGCTGCGTTAGATGAGTCAAATTCTGTTCGTTTTACAGAAATTTTAGAAGACTTAGCTGCTCGCGCACAATGTGTGCTTATTACTCACAACAGATCCACAATGAACGCATCAGATTTGCTTTATGGTGTTACAATGGGGGGCGATGGAGTAAGTCATTTAGTATCTGTAAATTTGGAAAAAAATTAAAATAACTCGGTTTACTTGACTTTTTGTTGGTTTTTTAATATAATAGTCCCACTTAACCGTCACAGTTATATAGTTATATAATAATTTATGTTAGCAATAAGACTACAAAGAAGAGGAAAAAAGAAACAACCGTCATATCGTTTGATTGTTTCTGAAAAACACAAAGATACACAGGCTGGAAGTTTGGAAATTTTAGGACACTATAATCCTTTAGTTGAACCAAGCGAACTAGTTTTAAAAGAAGAAAGAATCAAACACTGGATTTCTGTTGGTGCACAACCTTCAAACACAGTTTACAACTTACTTGTAAAAGCAGGTGTTGTAAAAGGTGAAAAAAGAAAATCAGTTGTTATTACAAAAAAGAGACAAGGTAAAATTGATGCTTCAAACGCAGAAAAAATTCAAAAAGAAGCTGATGCAAAAGCAAAAGCTATAGCAGAAAAAGAAGCCGCAAAAGCTGCTGAAGAAGCAGAAAAAGAAGCCGCAAAAGCTGTAGTAGAAGTTCCAGTAGAAGAACCTGTAATGGAAGAAGTTGCAGAAGTTCCATCTGAAGAGATAAAAACTGAGGCTGTGGATAACGAAGCAGAAAAAGCCGAGTAGGGCTTGACAATTCTGTTGACCTTCTCTACAAAAAAATGATAAAATTTATTTATTATTTACAAGTGATTGTGATATTATATAAAATATAGTAGCAATCTAATTAATTAATCCGTAAGTTGAAAATATGGAAAAAGATCAAGAGTTTGTTGAAATGATTGTAAGAAATATCGTAAACAATCCTGACGATGTTTCTACAACAAGAGAAATTGATGAAAGAGGTGTTCTTATCACCTTGAGTGTAAACCCAAGTGATATGGGATACGTAATTGGTCGTCAAGGAAATACCGCACGTTCTATTCGTACTTTGTTGAAAATTGTTGGCGCAAAGGCAAACGCAATTGTAAACTTAAAAATTAACGAACCGGAAGGTGGACGTCCACCAAGAGTTGAAAGAACTGATTCTCAAAGAAATGATTTTCCAAGAGTTGAAAGAACTGAAACTCCAAAAGAAGTGGTTGAAGAAGAAGTAGACATGAGCGCTGTAGATGACTTGAATATCTAAAAAAGAATTAAAATAAAAACTGCCCAATTGGGCAGTTTTTATTTTTATGATGAATCGCTTACGCTTGGTGGATTGTCTTCGTTTCACTCGATTTGATGTATCGTTGAGCTTTGCTCAACTTGATGTATCGTTTCGCTTGGAAAGGAAAGGGTGAATCGCTTGCGCATGTTCT
>CAZHUL010000073.1:0-4355 GCA_964535435.1 uncultured Gammaproteobacteria bacterium
AGATAAGAAGTAATTGCTGTTTTTTGTTCTTTAACAAGATTTTGCTCAATACTTAAACTTTCTTTTAATAAAGATTCGGAAGAAGTTACATAAGAAAAATATGTAATAACAGTAATTGGAATTAGTGAACCAAATAAGAATAAAATAATAAGTTTTGTTCTTATTTTTAAGTTTTTAATCATAGACAGGCTAAAGAAGATAATTTTATTTAATTATAACACATTTTTTAATCTAGTGCATTCTATTTAACGCTATACTGTTAATAAGTTATTTTGTGTTAAATTATTAATTATTTTGTATCTTCTATTTCTTCTAAAATTTTTAGAACAGCTTCTTTTGGATTTTGTGATTGTATAATTGGTCTACCAATGATAATTCTATCTACGCCATTTTGAATCGCTTTTGTTGGTGTGAGAATTCTGGATTGATCATCATTTTTTATAATAGCCCACAAAGGTCTTATTCCTGGAGTATTTAAAGTTAATTTTAAATTTAGTTGTTTTGTAATTTGGACTTCTTGCGGAGATAAAATAATTCCACCCAAACCAGCTATTTTGGCCATTTTTGTAAATTTCATAACCCCTTCTTCCGGTGAACAAGAAAAAATAGGTTGGCAATCTTCATTATTTAAACTTGTAAGAATTGTAACTCCTAAAATTTCTGTGGTATCTTTTAAAATTTCTTGAACTGAGTGCATACCTTTTATTCCGGAAGAACACATAACTGTAAGAATTTCCGGTTTAAATTCTTTCAAAAGTTCCGCATCAGTTTGCATTGTGTTTGGAATATCGTTTAATTTTAGATCAGCAAAAACTTTTAGGCCTAAATCATGGATTTTTGTAATAAGTTCATAACCAATGGCACGTAAAGCAGAATTTACTTTTATGTAAACTCCTAAACCTTGCAAATCTTTTGCTAGAGATAAAATTTGCGTTTCAACGCCTTTTAATCCGCCAAAGTCTTTTGGACTGAAATCTGCCGAAACTATGAGTCGCTCTTCTATTTTTAGCATGTTTCGTGTTAGAATAGTTTTGTTATTAGTTTAATTTTAACATAATAAGGGATCCTCGCCAAACACCATTTCTACTAAAATTTCTAAATTTTGGCTACGACTTTAAGAAAAACTATTTCCGATGCTTTGCATGGAAAATATTTTTTCTTTTCGTCTCGCTCAAAATTTAGAAATTTTACTAACGAAAGCGTGTTTGGCGACAATCCATAAAATAAAAATAGTATGGAAAGTAAAATAATTTGGATAGTTTTGGTTATTATTGCGTTTATTGGCGGAGTGTTATTTATGAATTATGGTGGTTTTTTGCAGGGTGGGGATGAGCCCTTTTCAAATAGCGAAATAGTAGATTTATCTAATAAAGGTTTGTCTGCTATTCCACAAGAAGTTTTAAATAACACAAAAATAAGAGTTTTGTATTTAAATGGTAATAATTTAACAAGTTTACCTTCTGAAATTGGTAAATTAACAAATTTAGAAGAATTGAATGTTGGAAGTAATAAACTCACAGGTTCTTTGCCTGGAGAAATTAGACAGTTAATCAAGTTAAAAGTTTTGGTTGCTTCTAACAACGAACTAACCGGAATTCCGGCAGAGATTGGTCAGATGAAAAATTTGCAAACTTTAAATTTGGCTTTTAATGAAATTGATAGTTATCCAAATGAATTAAAAAATCTTCAAAATTTGAAGGTATTTTATATAAAAACAAATAATCTATCCGAAGAAAAAATTATTGAAATAGAAAAAATGTTACCAAATACGGAAATAAAATAAAGATGTATTGCTGACGCTTGTTCTACCACTTTGTTTATTCTATCGCTTCACTTGTTCAAAATGTTTTACAAAAAAGAACCTTTTTTAAAAGAGTTCTTTTTTGTAATTATAATTCTGTTTATATTTGTTTGGGAATTGGGAAATCAGAACATTTCGAACATGTAGAACAAGTGAAGCGATAGAACATTTTTAACAAACGAAGTGATACATCGTCCTCCTACCCTAACCCAACATCTAAAATCATCATCAACATAAAACCGGCAATAGTTCCGAGTGTTGCAAGATCTGCATTTCCACCATGTTGAGATTCTGGAATTACTTCTTCTACAACCACAAATATCATAGCTCCAGCGGCGAATGCTAGGGCATATGGAAGCATTGGTCTAAATAAAAGCACTAAACCAGCCCCAAGAACAGCAGAGATAGGTTCCACCATTCCAGACAATTGTCCATACATAAAACTTTTATTCTGTGAAAATCCTTCTCTTCGAAGTGGTATTGCAACCGCAGTTCCTTCTGGGAAATTTTGTAATCCAATTCCAATTGTAAGAGCAATTGCTCCTGCAAGAGTTGCAGATCCAAAACCAATTGCCGCTGCGCCAAAGGCCACACCGACAGCCAATCCTTCTGGAATGTTGTGAATTATAATAGCCATTACCAATAATGTAGTTTTGTGCCAAGAGGTCTTTACGCCTTCTGCATCTACCATATTAAAACCAAGATGAACATGAGGAAGTAATTTATCTACCAAACGTAAAATTAAAGCTCCTAGAAAAAATCCTATTGAAGCTGGAAGCCATGTTGGTAATGAACTGTCTGTGGACATTTCTATGGCAGGGGCAAGTAGTGACCAAAAACTGGCAGCTATCATAACTCCGGCTGCAAAACCAAGCATAAAATCCAGTAGTTTTTTATTTGGTTTTTTAACAACATAAACTAATGATGCACCAAGTGCGGTAACGCCCCAAGTAAATAAACCACCAATAAGGGCTTGTAAAACAGGGGAGAGTGTTTTAAATGTTTCAAGCATGTTATTTATTTTAGGTCGCCAACAAAATAAGGTGGAAGTAAACTTTTGACCTGCGGATTGTGTTGAAGATCAAAAATTTTAGTAGAATCTTTTCCACATTCTCTTATAACTTTTTCTGGACCACCTGGGTGGTAGGGGATGTATGAGGTTACATTATAAACTTTACCGTCAATTATTTGCCAACAATCAGTACTTTTGTTGTGCTTTGCTACGTCGGCTAAGGTATAAGTTTTTTTAACTACCTCTTTTACTGGTGGTGTTTCTTTTTGTTGTGTTCCTGTCTCTAACACTGGTTTTTGCACTGTTTCGACTTGTTGGGTGGATGTGCTTATTGGACTATTATCTGTATTTTTTTGTATAGAAGCGTTATCTACTTGTGTTGTTTTAATTCCACAACCACTCAAAAAAGTAACCAAAAATACGATAATAACTACTAATTTAAAATGAGAATTTTTCATAATATATTTTATTTTTATTAGTTTTTAAATTAATTAAATATTTTTTCATTGTCTTAGACATCAGTATCGGACCACAAAGATATACTTCTCTTGTCGCCACATCTGGAACTAAGATTTTAATACAATTTTCATCTATTGTGTTGAAATCGGCATTTTCTTTGTCTTTGATTATATATTTTATTTTAAAATTGTCTTTATTTTTTTGTTCTATTAATTCTAATTCTTTTTTAAAAATAATTTCATTTTGTGATTTGACTGCATAAAGTAGGACTATATTTTTCTTTTCTGTTAATAATTCTTCTATTAAAGTCCTAATCGGAGTTATTCCAATACCACCTGCAATAAACAAAATTTTATTTCCTTGGTTTTCTTTTTTTGTAAATATTCCATTTGGTCCGTCAATTAAAACTTTCGTTCCAATTGCAATGTTTTTTATTTTAGAACTAAAATCACCCAAACTTTTAATTGTTATTCTAATATATTTTGAATTTGGTAAAGAGGAAATAGAATACGGGTGAGCCTGAAAAATAAGATTAGTAGTCAAAAATCTTAAAATAACAAATTGTCCTGGTTTGTAAATAAAATTTTGTATGTTTGTACCTTTTATGTAAATAGAAACCGTATCTACTGTTTCCTTTTGTACTTTACTTATATAAAATTTGTGTTTATAAAAAATGTAAAATTGCCAAAGAAATCTGTAAAAAATAAAATTAATAATGACAAAAACATACAATAGAATCCAATATGTAGAAAATATGGAGTTTGTTCGTAAATCATAACCAATTTCCAGCTGATGTCCAAAAGCCAGTAAAACAGCTAAATATGAGATTAAATGAACATAATACCACAATTCATATTTTAACATTTTTTTTGTAATGGAAATAGAACTTATTATAACTACTATAAACAGAAATACAGAAACAGTAGCAGGGAATAATTCTTCCCATGACGTGTTAAAATCAACAAATTGTTGCCACCAAGTAGCTTTGTATATGAGGCTGTATCCGGCAAGAAGTAAAAGAAGGTGTAAAACTATAAAAGTGAAGGCAATGACGCCTATCCAATAGTGAGCAGTTGATAGTTT
>CAZHUL010000074.1:0-4305 GCA_964535435.1 uncultured Gammaproteobacteria bacterium
ATGTACACTTATACCATAACCTCCTTCTACTAAACCAATGCTTGTGTCCTTATTTGTAAGTGTTCCTGCTATTCTACTCTGGTTATCATTTATTAAACGCACTACCGATGTAGTGTCTTCAGATTTAATTATTTTTCCAACCAAAACCCCACCGGAAGCAACCACAGGGTTTCCTTCTTGTACCCCATCTTTTAACCCCTTATTCAAAATTATTGAGCTACTAAAAGGTTCAAAGTCTCTTCCAACAACTTGAGCACCGGTATGTTTAATTTGTTTATTTTCAAAAAAATTTAATTGATTTCGCAATTGTTTGTTCTCTTCTTCGATAATTGTCAATTTTGCCTTATCAATTTTTAATTTATTTAATTCAGTCTGAAGATCAGGACAAACCAAAGTTTGGTTTTGCTGTTCATTTACATTCAAGTTAAATTTATAAATATATCCAACCCCAATGTTTAAAATATTTTTAATACGATTTTCCAATGGACTTAGCCAACCAGAAAAATGAAGCAAAATTGTAACAAAAATTACAAAAGAAACCGCAATTATGGTTTTCTTTTTTGTTTTTTCCATATCTTATCTGCTTATTTACTTCTTTTCTTGTCATCTCTTGCAGAAGGAAGTGTCACTTCTTTTAAAAGTTTATCATCCTCTAAAAGCATTCCTATTCCTCTTACAACAGCAGTAAGGGGGTCGTCTACTATTCTAACCGATATATTGGTGGCACGTGATATTACCTTATCTAAACCACGCAAAAGAGAACCACCACCAGAAAGCATGATTCCTCTTTCATGAATATCTCCAGTTAGTTCTGGGGGGGTTGTTTCTAAAGTTGTTTTAATTTGCGTTATTATTGCATCTACAGATCTTCCCAATGCTTCTCTTACATGCTCGTCATTTATCATTATTTCTTTTGGAAGACCTGTCATTACGTCTCGACCTCTCATGGGAAATTCAATTGGCTCTACTAATTCAGAGGCAGAACCAACTTTTATTTTTATGTGCTCAGAATGGCTTTCTCCAACAAAAAGATTAAAAACCTCTCTTGCATATTGCATTATGTTTCTATTCATCTCATCTCCAGCAATATGTGTAGATTTCCAACTAACAATTCCACTTAGAGAAATTATGGCTACATCTGTTGTTCCTCCACCA
This sequence comes from uncultured Gammaproteobacteria bacterium, assembly GCA_964535435.1. Taxonomy (GTDB): domain Bacteria; phylum Patescibacteriota; class Patescibacteriia; order Magasanikbacterales; family UBA922; genus JAKITS01. Next base: position 1,156 of record CAZHUL010000074.1, read on the forward strand.
ATATCCACTATCATGTTTCCTATTGGCTCTTGAATAAGCATACGCGAACCGATTGCCGCCGCCATAGGTTCTTGCACAACAAAAACTTCTTTTGCACCAGAGGAGATTACAGCATCCTCTACGGCCTTCATTTCTACCTCGGTTGCTTCTAGTGGAATACACACTACAACCCTTGGTCTTGCCATAATAAAAAATCCACCTTCATAAACTTTATCTATAAAATAGCGAATCATTTTTTCTGCAACTTCGTAATCAGAAATTATTCCATTTGAAAGTGGTTTCGTTACAACAATATGCGATGGAGTTTTTCCAAGCATTCTTTTTGCTTCGTCTCCTACTGCCAAAATTTGTTCTGTTCGTGTGTTTATAGCCACAACAGAAGGCTCATTTATTACAATTCCTTTGTCTTTAATGTAAACCAAAGTATTGGCAGTCCCTAGGTCTATGCCAATATCTCGTGGGCTAAATTTATTAAAAAAGGATTTTAGAAACATGAAATATAAATTAAACTATTTCTACTAGCTTTTCAATAGGTAGAATTTTTGTTTCTCCTGTTCTTCTGTCTTTCACTTCTACACTATTAGTTTCTAGTGTTTTTGGACTTAAAATAACTTGTATTGGAATTCCAATCAAATCGCTTTCTGTAAACTTCTGTCCAGCACTTATTTTTAACCTATCATCTAGCAAGACCTCCAAACCCAATTCTTTTAATTTTTCATAAATTCTTGTTGTTTCTATTTCATTTTGATCTGGGCGAAGACTGATTAGATGGATATCGAAAGGCGCAACTTCTTTTGGCCAAATTATTCCTTTTTCGTCGTTATTTAATTCTACTAAAGTCCCCAAAAGTCTAGAAGGACTCATACCATAAGAACCCATATATACAAATTCCTCTTTCCCTTCTTCATCCATAAACTTTAGACCGAAAGCTTTGGAAAATTTGTATTCCAAAGTATAAATATCCCCTACTTCTATAGATTTCTTTTCCACTAAATTATTTTTATTTAAATTCAAACCAAAATCTGCTAAAATTTCTTCATTATAATCTTCTTTATTTATTGCAATATTTTTTCTCTCGTCTATATAAATTAGGTCTTCCCCAGCCTCAGAAATGGTTTGAAATTCATAAGAATATTTAGAAAACGACCCACCAGAAGAAATAGTTAAATATGTTCTATCTCCAATTCCAAGTTTTTTAAACACATTCATGTAGACATCTTTCATTTTTTCATAAAATGCGTCATGTTCCTCTTTGTTTTTAGAGAAAGAGTACATATCTTTCATCAAAAATTCCCTACCACGAATTAAACCGGATTTTGCTCTTGTTTCATTTCTAAATTTTGTTTGAATTTGGTAAGCAGAAAAAGGAAGATTTTTATAAGAAGTTATATAATTTTTCATTATATTTGTAATCGCTTCTTCGTGGGTAAAAGCAAGACCAAGTTCTGTGTCATTTTTTAATTTTGTCTTAAACCAGTTATCTACAATTTCATCGCTCCAACGTCCAGTCTTTTCCCAAGTTTCTTTATTCTGTAAAGCACTCATATAAATTTCTTGACCGCCGACTTCATCCATTTCTTTTCTAATGATATTGTTTATTTTATTTAAAACACGTAGCCCAAGTGGTAAAAAATTATAAACACCAGACATTGTTTTGTCTACAAAACCAGCCCGAATCAAAAGTTGTGCATTTTTACTAACTTCATCTTTAGGGGCTTCTTTTAAAGTTTTTGTAAAAAGTTTTGTTTGTCTCATAAAAATTAAAAATTAGGTTCAATTTTCCTTGATTTCCTATAAGAAATTGCAAAAGCAAATAATAATACGAAAATGGATAAAAGTAAAATAAAGTTCCAAAATGTTAACATGTTTTTTGCATTTAAGTAAAGTACCATAACTAAAGCAAAAGACACAATGATAGAGCACAAGAAACTACGCCTCACATGGACATAAAGCGGAATTATCTGATTACTTAATTTTTTAGAAACAACAAAAAATAGTAAAGAAAAAGTACCCAAAAGTCCAAAATAAAAACTAAGGTAGAAAAAAAAGAAGCCGAGCCTGCTTCCTTGAAATGGGTCTATATTCACCAGAACAAATCCCCAAGAAACCCAACACAAAATCGCAGCAAAGCTCATCATAAAAAGATATTGGCGTAAACTCATAAAAACTTTAAAGTTAAAATATCTTCTTATATTGTATCTTTCTTAATTACCTAAAGCAAGTACCTTATTCTGTCAACTTCACTTTTTCCAATTCTTTTATTTATTTCTTCTATCAATTCTTTTTGATTTAGTCTTAATTCTTGCGCCATCACAGAACTTGCGCAAGAAACTGTGAGAGTTCTATTTTTCAAAAATAAAGGCTTAGTATGTTCTATTGAATCTGTACCAAAAAATTCTTTCATCACCTCTCCGGCAGTATCTATAATAGAAGAAGTCTCCACTTGTTTTTGTAGGTTAGTGTTTAATTTAAATACATTTTTTAATTCGTCCCCAAGTGGTGTAAAACTCATATACTTATATTTTCTCACAAATTAAGTCCTCTTCAAAATTTATTATGCCTTTTAATGATTTTTCGTATTGTCCGACATCTGGAAAATCCAAACTTCTAATTTTTTTATTTACTGCGATAATTAACTTTTTTAGTCTTTCTGCGTCTTCTGTGTTTATATCATAAGGAAGAAGATGAATCTGGTTTTGTTTGGTTGGATTAAGAAATTCCAAATAACCACGATTTACTGAATATCCGGAATAATCACGAGAAAGTTCAACTAAAATTTTATAAAAAATAAGCTGTCTTTTGTATTCGTAAAGTTGGACTTTTTTTTCTTCAGAACTATCCGTCCACTTCATTTGGTGTTCTCCTGTTTTAAAATCATATACTTCCCACTCTTTTGCATCTTCGTCTGAAATAATTTTATCTATTTTTCCGGTAATTTGTGCATCTTCTACAAAAACTTGTTGCATTCTAAAGTCTGTTTCAATTCTATGAGATAATTCTATTCTATCTGTTTAAGTTTCCAAATAGACTTTCCAAACATTTTTCCCTTTTTCTAAATATTTATTAAAAATGTCTTTCGCAATGTGTTCTTTCTCTAAATTAACTTCAAAGTATTTTTGAGCTTCCAATACAGTTGGTTTTACTCCATTT
>CAZHUL010000075.1:0-4195 GCA_964535435.1 uncultured Gammaproteobacteria bacterium
GCAATCCCAACCAACTTTTTTACTTCTTCCAAAGTTTGAGTTGCTTTTGTTTGCGCTTTTTCTGCGCCTTTTATAAGAATTTCTGCAATTTTATCCCGATCCATCAATAACTCCTCTCGTTTTTTTCTAAAATCTGAAAAATACTCACTTATAGAATCAGATGTAAGTTTTTTCAATTCACTATATTTTATAGTGCTATCTTTTTCTGCTTGTTTAAACTTTTTTAATTCATTTTTATCCCCAAAGTTGTCCACAAGCGTAAACAAGTTATCCACACCCAAAGATTTACCGCCACCAAACGAAGCTGTAACAGCTTTTTTAATTTTATTTTCAATAATATTTGGTTCGTCCGCCAATTCAATTACATGTCCAAGTCCGGCGCTTTTACTCATTTTTTTTGTAGGTTCAAGCAAACTCATTACTTTGGGAGTTTCTGTTAATAAATCCTGCACTTCGGCAAAATAATCGCCAAACCTATTGTTAAACCAACGCCCAATTTTTCTAGTTAATTCTAGATGCTGAATCTGATCATTCCCCACTGGAACCTTGTTTGCGCCATACAATAAAATATCTGCAGCCATTAAAGTTGGGTATGTAAACAAACCTGAATTTATATTTTTATTTTGCTTTGCGGATTTATCTTTAAACTGAGTCATTCTTTCTAGTTCTGCAATTGGTGTTATACAATTAAAAATCCAACCAAGTTCTGCAGGCCCTACAACATGAGATTGAACAAAAAATGTAGTCTTAGTTGGGTCAATCCCTACGGCCAGCAATTCCACAGCAGTTTTTAAAATTTGTTCTTTTCTATCTTCCGCATTCATATCTCCGGTCAAAGAGTGGAGGTCGGCAATAAAAATGTACATATCATATCTATCTGTATTTTGAAGTTCTACCCAATTTTTTACTGCACCCAAATAGTTTCCAACATGCAAATTACCTGTTGGTTGTGCGGCTGACACTATAATTTCTTTTGACATATTTTTTGTTCATTAAGCTAAAGGCTTGCTATATAATTGCTTTTAGTTAGAATTTAATAAAAAATAGTTTGGAGCTAAATTTTATAAATTATAGGCTAAAATAAATTATGCAATAAGTCTTTCCAATTTAGTTTAACACAGCACAAAATAAAAATATAGTTATTTAGACTATATTTTTATTTTGTCAATTTACCAACAAAGATATTTTTATGAGTTAGGATTTTCCGGAAGAAAAAATGATGTCAAAATATATGCTATTACCATAGGAAATAGACCAGTCATTAAAACTAATACTACAAAGACAACTCTCAATAGATTCGGATCTGTATTTGTGTATTCGCCCAAGCCACCTATTACTCCCGCAAACATTTTATCTTTTTTAGATCGATAAAGTCTTTTCATATAATTTATACCTGAATAACCACCGGCAAAATCATTGGACGTTTTTGAGTTTTTGTAAGAATAAACTGTCCAATTTTATCACGAATATCATTTTTAATTTGATTTGTATCTGTCCAAGTTAGTGGATCAGATTTCAAAACCATTCTCTTTACTCTATGACGAATATCTTCTATCAAAGCCTTATTTTCTTTTAAGAAAACAAATCCTCTAGAAATAATATCCGGATTTTGAATTAAAACCCCAGTCTTAGAATCTACAGTTGTAATTACCACAAGCATTCCATCTTCAGCCAAAGCCTGTCTATCTCGAATTACAATTTTTTGTGTATCACTTACTCCCAAACCATCTACAAATATATAATCTGTTTCAATCTTTTCTTTTGCAATTTTAAGTCCTTTTGGATTTATTTCAATTATACTTCCATTATCCGGAACAATTATTTTTTCTTTTGGGAAACCATTTTCACGCGCTAGTTTTGCAGCCTCTTTCAAAAAGTAATGATAAGCATAAACTGGCATAAAGTATGTTGGCTGAATTTGAGCAATCATATTCAAAATATCCTGACGAGTTGCGTGTCCACTTACATGAACATCCATAACTTGATTATGGAAAACATTATCACACTGGCGGTACATATTATCCTTTAGTTTTTGAATACTACGTTCGTTTCCAGGAATTACAGAAGAAGAAAAAATTACAGTATCCTGCTCTTTTAGAGTAATAAATCTATGATTTTTGTTTACAATCCTAGAAAGAACCGCATTTTCTTCACCTTGCGCTCCGGTACAAATTACTACTACTTTATGGTCTGGATAATCACTGATATTTTTTATATCAATAAGTACACCTTTTCTTAGTTTTACATATCCCAACTTCTTGGCCAATTCAATATTTGTCTTCATGCTATAACCATCCAAAGCTACAATTTTTCCCATTTCCTGTGCAACATCCAAAATCCATTTTACACGTTCAATCTGTGAAGAAAAAGTACCAATAATAATTCTGCCTTGTGCCGAAGAAATAATAGATTTTAAATTTCTATACATTTCTTCATAAGAAGCACCACGATGTTCGTGCATAGCGCCCAAACTTTCCAACATCAAAACAGTTGGCACATGCTCTTTTTTCATCTCTCTTAAATCTTTATAATCTATCAATGGATTCCCATGTTCATCATGATCAAAAGTCCAATCACCCGGATGAATTGCAATTCCGGCGGGAGTTTCGATAATTACACCAACAGCATCCATAATTGAATGCTCTACTTGGAAAAACTTTACTGTAATTTTTCCAAAACGAATCACATCTTTTACACCCTTAACACTAATTGTTTTCAACTTGTCTGCTGTGCCTTTTTTATAATCATCTTGTTTGTGTTTTATCATTGCAAGAGTAAGATCACGTCCAGCAATTACAGGATTTCCTAATTTTTCCAGCAAAATAGGTGCTGCACCGATATGATCCAAATGTCCATGACTAAAAACAACTCCTTTTATATCCTTTTCTCTGCCTTCCAAATATTTTGTGTTTGGAATTATGTAATCAATCCCCGGCATATCATCTTCTGGAAACTGAATTCCCATATCCAATATAACAATATCGCCATCATATTCAAATACTGTCATATTGCGTCCGACCTCTTCACATCCACCAATTGGGATAATACGAAGATTCTTGTTTCTTTCTAAAACAAGTGATTTTTTATTGTTTGTTTGTTTTTCATTTTTATCATCCGACTTACGATTAGGGGTATGATGTCCCCTATTAGCTCGTTTTTTGTACGGCCCAACATTTTTTCTCTCTGTCTGTTTATTTTCCATAATATTTATTAATTAAAAAAGTTTACAAAGGCTAAAGTTTAGCCTATTAAAATTAAATTGTATGAAACTTTATGTTAAAGTTTCCTAAACTTGTTTGTGAATTACTCTTACAACTTTTTATATTTTTATAAAAGATTAAAATTTTCAAAATACTTTGCAAATACAAAATATCTTTAAATATTAACTTTTTTATAAAAAACAAAAAATCAATTAAAAGTTCTCTTCAAATAAGTCTAATAAAAGAGACTATTTACTAAAATTCCATTTTCCTTTTGTATTGACAAACCAAGTATTTACATCGGCAAACCTATCGGCAGGACGAGCAATTCGTGTTGCGTCTATCCCCTGCACTTTGTCTGATGTAGCATAAGTATAAATTGGTATAAACAAAAATGTGGCTGGTTTTTCTGCAATAATTATGTCTTGTAATTTTGAATATATTTCAATTAATTTATCCGGATCGCTTTCTTTCTGCGCTTGTTCAAGCAAAACATCTGCATTTCTGTTTATATAACCAGACAAATTTAAACCAGGGAAATTAACTTGTGAAGAATGCCAAAAAGGAAACTGATTGGGATCATTACCCACAATTACTCCATAAAGTAAAACATCATAATCCCTAGTTTTTAAAACTTCTTTGTTAAAATCTTTAGAATTTACGTATTTTATATTTGTCATTACACCAATATCTTGCCAAAATGCTGACAAAAGCTCTGCAACTTGTTTAAACTCTTTGTTATCAGCTGTTACAATTTGAATATTCAAAAATTCACCTTTACTATTTTTTCTATAAAAAGATTGGACATCATTTATCTCTTTATCTAACCTAATATCTATTTCTTGTTCTGCCAATTCTCTTAATCTAGTTTTTTCTGCCTCAAGAACTTCTGTTGAAATTTCTGGTGTGGTAGATGCGGTATCTTCTGTATTTTCCTCTTCTTTTGCAGTTTCTATAGCTTTTTGCTGACCTTCCCACTCTTTTAGTAAAGTTTC
>CAZHUL010000076.1:0-4131 GCA_964535435.1 uncultured Gammaproteobacteria bacterium
TTATAATATAAAAAAACTTTTTTCTTTTTGTCTTACACAAAATTTATAAATTTCAATAACGAAAGCTATTTGCCGACAGCACCAAAGGCAGTATATATATTTTGGGCCTATTCGTCTAGTGGTTAGGACGCCGGGTTCTCATCCCGGTAAGAGGGGTTCGATTCCCCTATAGGCTACGAATACTTTTATTAAAAAGACAATGGCTGGGTAGCTCAGTTGGTAAGAGCACAGGATTCATAACCCTGAGGTCGGGAGTTCAACTCTCCCCCCAGTCACAAGAGAAAAGAAATATAGAAATAAAGATTAAGATTTAAGAATTAAGTTAAAAAACAAAAAAACTCCATTTAATTTGGAGTTTTTTTGTTTAATTTTGTGTTTTTGGCGTTTTTTGATACTATGATAATGTGTTGTGTAGTATGTGTAATAAAAACAATTATTAATAATGAAAGTTAAAGATAAGCCTAAAATTGAAAGACCTAGGGAGAAATTGGAAAAATATGGTCCTGAAAAGTTGAAAGATGAGGAGCTTTTGGCTATTTTATTACGCACTGGTACAAAAAAGCTTGATGTAATGAAATTGTCACAAAAAATTTTGCGGGATTTTAAAGATGAAAAGATTCTTGATGTGTCTATAAAGGATTTACAAAATATTCATGGGCTTGGATTAGCAAAATCATGTGAGATTGTTGCATGTTTAGAATTTGGAAAAAGAAAGTTAAAAGATAAAAAGACAAATATACTTTTAACACCAAAAGATGTTTGGGTGGCGATGGCAGATATTCGTGGGAGTAAAAAAGAGCATTTTGTGGTGTTTTATCTTGATAGTCGGAATCAGGAGATAAAGCGTGAAATTATTTCTATAGGGACAATTAATGCAAGTTTGGTTCATCCACGAGAAGTTTTTGAGGGTGCTATAAAAAATAATGCTTCGTCAATAATTTTGGTGCATAACCACCCATCTGGAGATACTGAACCATCTCAAGATGATATAGAAGTTACTAAAAAACTAGTTTATGCTGGGAAGATTTTAGACATTCAAGTGATTGATCATATAATAGTAACAATTAAAGATTTCAAAAGTTTTAGGCCGAGTATATTATAAATAAATTAAAGAAAATACTCAAAAAATAATTATGATAGATAAAAGTGATAAAAAAGCTAAAGAGGCTTATATAAAAGAATTAAACATAAAGGGTTTTAAAAATATTCAAATTGTTAAAGAGCCAGCTGACATTACTGCAGAGAAAAATGACGAGAAATTCTTTTTTGAAATCAAAAAAACTTCTACAATTAAAGAATACTTTGGTGCTGCAACCCTTACTGAATGGAGGTCGGCATATAAAAATCCAAAAAATTATTTTTTTGTAATATGTCAAGAAAATAACGATAAATTTCATTTTACAGAATATTCTCCAGAAGAATTTGAAAAATTTTCTACAATTCCACCATTCAAAATCTTTTTCAATATACCACTAAATAATGGAGAAAAGATGTTTTCAGTTAGAAAGAATAAAACAGCAATACAATTAACAAAAGAACGTTTGATTGAATTAGATAAAGTATTTAATAAATTTAAAAATGACTAAAATATACACAACAAAAGATGGAGTCCTTAAAGAAGCTAGGAAAATTCTTGGGCGGTCTTTGCGTTCGATAATGTCCGATGATGTTGTTGATATAGAAGAAATTGAACAAAGACTTTTGAAATATGGAAGTCGGAGGAAGGGACTCTTGGGAGAATTGGTGGAAGAATTTGTTTTTGGGCTTGATGTAAACAATAGAGCTGAGGCAGATTTTAATATCGCTGGTGTGGAGCTTAAAACTAACCCACTCAAAGAACATACTATAAAAACTTATGTTTCAAAAGAACGCTTAGTGTTTTCAATGATTAATTACGATAATATAATTCATGAATCTTGGGAAACAAGTTCATTTCTTAATAAAAACAAAGTTATTTTGTTGATGTTCTATCTGTGGCTTAAGGAACAAGATATTTTGGATTATGAATTTAAATTTGTCTATTTGCTTGATTTACTTCATGATATTTCTGAGGAGGATATTTATCAAATACAAAAAGATTGGGAATATATTGTGGCGAAGATTAAACGAGGAGAAGCACATTTACTATCTGAGGGAGATACATATTATTTAGGAGCTTGTACAAAAGCTGCAAATAGCCGAGTTGTACGCGACCAACCAATGACTAGGACACCTGCAAAACCAAGAGCTTTTTCTTTTAAACAACAATATCTTAATTTTTTGATTCAAAAAGAGTTACTCGGTAAAGATGTGAGTAACGAATCAATCTTCAAAACAAGACGACGACTAACTACAATAGAAGATATTGTTAAGGAAAAATTCACTCCATTTATAGGAAAAACTGATATTGAAATAAAAAAGATTGTAAAATGGGATATTAAAAAAGAACCAAAGCACTGGAAACGCCTTTTGGTAAATAGAATGCTTGGAGTTAAATCGAACAAAATTGAAGAATTAGAAAAGGCAAACATAACACTTAAGGCAATTACTCTGGAGTCTACAGGAACTCTCAAAGAGTCACTTTCTTTTCCTGCTTTTGATTATAAGGATTTGGTAACTCAAGTTTGGTACGACGAGGAAGATGAAGAAATGAGTGAATTTCATGCACAGCTAGAAACGAAGAGATTTTTATTTGCTGTGTTTCAAAAACAAAAAGATAATAAAAAAATTATTTTTAAGAAATTTGTATTTTGGAACTTTCCTATGAAGGATATGCCCGAAGCGGAGGAAGTTTGGAACAAAACCATTGATTGTATCAATGATGGACGATATGAAGATTTACCAAAGATAAGTGACAATGAGATTATTCACGTGCGACCTCATGGAAAAGATTCAAATGATACCGCCGAAACACCACAAGGAACACAAGAAATGAAAAAATCTTTTTGGATAAACTCGAAATACATTCAAAAAGCACTAGAAAATGTTGAATAATAATTAAATTTGATCGATCTCGATATTTTTGTTAAAATAAAAAGATATTAAAAGTATTGATGTTATGAAAATTATTAAAGTAGTTGAATTGTTTGCTGGTGTTGGAGGGTTCAGGATTGGTCTTGAACAAGCTAGTAATAAGAAAATAAAATATGAAACTGTTTGGAATAGCCAGTGGGAACCAGGTGTAAAAACCCAACATGCTTCTGAAATATACAAAAAACGTTTTGGATGTGAAGGTCATTCGTGTGAAGATATTAGAAAAGTGGTTGATGATAATTTCCATGAGATTCCAGAACATAATTTACTTGTCGGTGGTTTTCCTTGTCAAGATTATTCTGTTGCTCGCACTGCAAATCAAGCGAATGGTTTGGCTGGGAAAAAAGGTGTTTTGTGGTGGTCAATTTTTGATATTTTAAAAAAGAGTGGTAAAAAAGCTCCAGAATATTTATTATTAGAAAATGTTGATAGATTACTTAAGTCACCAACAAAACAAAGGGGCCGTGATTTTGCCGTGATGCTTTCATCGTTGACTTCACTTAATTATGTGGTTGAATGGCGAGTTATAAATGCTGCAGAATATGGATTTCCACAACGAAGAAGAAGAATTTTCATCTTTGCATATAAAAATGGTACTAAACTTTATGAAGAAGCTAAAAATGTAAAACCCGAAGAATGGTTATTACAAAAAGGAGTCATGGCAAAAGGTTTTCCTGTTTACGATGATATTAAATCAGCAGATAAAATTTTTATAGATAAAGACACTGTTAAAGTGTCAAAGTATTTTTCTGAAAATACTCCTAAAATTAGTCCTTTTTACAATGCTGGTTTAATTATCGGAAACACAATATATACAAAAAAAGTTTCTCCAAAATATACTGGTAAAAAAATTGTTCTTAAAGATATTTTAATCGATGATAAAGATGTTCCTGAAGAATTCTATATTGATGAGAATACAATAGAACGATGGAAATATTTTAAGAATGGCAAGACTGAAAAACGTGTTACAAAAGAAGGTTTTGAATATAATTATTCAGAAGGTGGAATGATTTTTCCAGATAATTTAGAAAATGCATCTAGAACAATCGTAACAGGTGAGGGGGGTTCCTCACCATCGAGATTTAAACATGTTATTAAAACAAAAATAGGTCGTTTACG
>CAZHUL010000077.1:0-4127 GCA_964535435.1 uncultured Gammaproteobacteria bacterium
TTTTTCATCATCTTCTAGCAAAAACTCCAGCAGTTACGTCAATATAATCAATTTTAGAAATAGGTACCATTTCCAAACCTTGCAAACGATCTTGGATACTATGCATAGAACGGTACTGTGAAATTTCAAAATTTAATTTATCATTTTCATTTTCCAATTTAGCAATCTTTTTTTCTAAATCTGCAATTTCGTAACCTTTTGTAGCAACAGAATTTATACTTGCCAAATACATTATTCCAAAAAAAGAAATCAACCCTAAAAGAAAAATACGAGTAGTTTTCGTCATAAACCACTGACGAGCCCTTAACTTCTCGCCTCGCATCGCATGATTTTTATTAAGATTGTTAACACGCATATTATATTTTTTCTGCAACTCTTAGTTTTGCACTTCTAGCTCGCCTATTTTCATTTAATTCTTCTTGGTTAGGCGAAATAGGTTTTTTTGTAATAATTTTTAATTTATCTTGTTGTGATTTAAAAAAATGTTTTACCACTCTATCTTCTAAAGAGTGGAAACTTATAACCGCAACTCTTCCACCTACTTTTAAATTATCCACCGCTTGTGGAAGTACATCTTTCAAAATATGAATTTCATTGTTTACTGCAATTCTTAACGCTTGGAAAATTCTAGTTGCCGGATGAATTTTTTCTCTTGAACCTTTCTTTTTATAAACATCTACAGCTATCTCTGCCAATTGACTTGTTCTAGTTATTTTTTCTTTCTTACGATATTCCAAAACTTTCTTTGCAATTTCTTTACTAAATTTTTCCTCGCCATATTCACGAAAGATTTTCTCCAATTCTTCAAAACCCGCTTCATTTAATATTACTTCTGCTGTTTCAGAATTTTCATGATCTTGTGCCTCCCCACCAAACCTCATGTCTAACGGTTCATCTTTTTGAAAAGAAAATCCACGTCCACGTTCTTCAAACTGTGGACTAGACCAACCAAGATCAAGTAAAATTGCGTCTACTGGCGTAAAATCCTCTTTCTGTAAAATCTTATTTAAGTTAGAAAAATTATCTCTAACCAAAATAACATTTTCTTCTGAAGATTCTAAAAACTTCTTTGCACGCAAAATAGCCTCAGGATCCATATCAATCCCAAGCAACTTTCCCTTTGGTAAAATCTTCTCTAAAATGAGCTCCGAATGCCCTGCGTCACCAAGCGTTCCGTCTACTACTCTCATTCCGGATTTCAAATTTAACTGCTCTAAAACTTCTTTCGCTAATACTGGTTTATGTCTCATATTCTGTTAAACTCCCAAATCTGCCATTTGTTCGGCAATTTCATTACTTTCTTTTTCCGTTTTTGTAGTATATTCCACCCACTTTTCCTGATCCCAAATTTCCAATCTGTTGTACAAACCTGCCACAACAGCTGTTTTTTTGAGCCCAGCAAAAGTACGCAAATATTCTGGTAGAACAATTCTGCCTTGTTTATCCACCTCTACATCCATAGCTCCTGCTAGCATAAGTCTAGAAAAAGCACGACTTTTTGCCTGACTAAACGGCAAAGAAGCAAGTTTTTCTGCTAGCTTTTCCCATTCTTTTTTTGTGTAAAGAAATAGACAATTATCCAATCCGCGAGTAATCACTGCACCACCTTTTAGCTCTTCTCGAAACTTCTTTGGTACAGCCATTCTCCCCTTTTCGTCTAAATTGTGTTTATATTCTCCAATAAACATAATAATATTAAGTGATGATTTTCCATTCCAACTTGATCGCTAAAACCTAATGGTCAAGCTTTTTCTAAAAAAATGAAAGAACAATCAACCAAGTTAGAATGGAAACCCGTAGGAAGACAAGCATTTTCCCCACTTTTCACCACCTGAATCCATTATATACCACTTTTATTCAATCCTCAACCTTTTTTATCCACAGGGTAGAAAATCATGATATATAATACAGATAACATGATGCAAAAAAAATAAAAAACCTATTTTGTCATTCTCAGCTTGACTGGGAATCCAGAGTCTACAAATAAGAACTGTGATTTAAATCCTGGATCCCTAAATCAAGTTGAGGATGACAGAGGAGGAATATAGTACAAAAAATAAAAAAAGCTTGGTATTTTGTATACCAAGCTTACAATTAACTACTCCAAAGCAATTGCTAAAAACATTCCGAGTTGCATTTTTCCTTCGGTGGCATCAACAATCTCTCTTCGTTCAATTTCCTGTTTTTCTGTAAATGTTTCTCCTGTTTTTTTTAATTCTTGTAAACTTACACACCGTGCAAACAAAAAAGCAGAGCTACCACAAACTCTATCCAAACTTTTTGTCTCATCAAAAATACCTAAGGTGCAATCAAATGCAGCCTCCATAATTCCACTAGACTCATGATTTACCTCTTGCATCTTAAGCAAATACTCCCATTTTTCAATTTCAATTTCATATTTTTTACGAAGTTCATGTTGAATATTAAGAAACTTATTTCTACCCATGTCTCCAACAATAAATTGTCTATATTGCTCAAGAAATGTCTGAAACATTTGTGCAGCTGTTGGCATATAGGATGAGTAAGCATTTACCGCACGTTCCGCACATTCAAACAAAAACTTAACTCTTTTTTCTTGATTCCAGCTAAAAGATAATTCTGAAACATCTTCACCATCTTCTCGATTTAGTAGCGAGTATGGTATAAATGTTTCTAATATTTCTCTAGGAATATTGATTTTATTTACCAATTCGTCGAACGTTTTTCCTTCTTGTCTCATCTTCCTTCTCCTTGTTCTGTTGTCCAAAGAACTCCACGACCAAATCTTACACTTTTTTATGATTTTGTCAAGTTAAAAAATAAAAAAAGCCGTTAGTTTTACCTAACAGCTTTTGATGTTTTAGATTTTTTTAGTTCTCCTACCTTTCAAACGCATTGCGTTTGGGACCACTCGGTTCATTGCTGTTGGGATTGTTCCCCCACCTTCGCAATCTCCATGTGGATCAACCTCATAACCAGTTGGGGTTCCATCATACATACCCAAGAATTTTTTATTTACAGGATTCTTCATTTTAGATACTGGCTGTGTGGTTTCACACACACAACAAACACCAAAACTAAACTCACCTTTCTCACTCATGATTTCCTCCTTATAGGAAATTGGCAAAAGAACCAAAAACTACCAACTAAAACCATACTTTATTTTCTCTCTTTTGTCAAGCTTTTTACCTCAATTTCCTAAGTTTTTTTTGATAATTTATAGCAAACCTATGTGCCTCATCACGAACTTTTATAAATACCTCCTTGTTTTCTTCCACCAATTTATAATCTATCTGTTCAAAAATAAATTCATTCTTTTTTCGCTGTGCGCCTTTGGCAATTCCAACCACAGGAATTTCTACATTAAATTCCTTTAAAATCTTTTTCACTCTGTTTACTTGAGGTTTTCCGCCGTCTATTAGAAAAACATTTGGCAAAACCCATTTATCACTACTTTGTTCATCTATATCTACAACCCCAGAATGACGAAGTCTTCTTCTTATTACTTCTTCCAAACAAGCTACGTCGCTTTGACCTTTTACAGTTTTAATTTTAAATTTTCTATATTTGCTCTTTTCTGCCTCGCCATTTTCAAAAACAACCATAGACCCAACTTTTCCACTTTCGCCAAGATTAGAAATATCATAACCCTCTATTCTCTTCAAACTTTTTTCATCCTCAAAATCCGCTACAAAACTTTTATTTATAAGTGCAATATCACGAATTTCCTGAAGTGAAAAAAGTTGGTTGCGAAGTCTTTGTGCTTCTTCAAACTCTTCTTTTTTAGCACTTTCTTTCATTCTTTTTTCTAATTGCTTTATTAAAATTTTCTTTTTTCCATTCAAAAATAATCCAAGAGGATTTACTATTTTTCTTTTATAATCTTTTGTAGAAATTTCACCAACACAAACCCCTTCACACTGATGCATTTGGTAATACATACAAGACCTTTTTGCATTTGGTTTGCAGACAGAAAAATGAAAAATTCTACGAAGTACCGCTAAAGTTTCTTTTGATTTTAATCTCGGAAATGGACCAAAAACCTGCAAATATTTTTCCTTTTTTTCTTGTTCACTTAATTGTTTAAAATTGTGTTGGCGCAAAGTTAACACACGTGGAAATTCATCTTTTGTAAAAACAATATAATT
>CAZHUL010000078.1:0-4096 GCA_964535435.1 uncultured Gammaproteobacteria bacterium
CCTAAAATTGTCAACCGTTCGGCACTTTTGGTTACCTTTTGGTGGCAAAAGGTAAAGTAAGAAGGGTTGGTTTCTGTTTTAAAAAGGTTTGTGAACCAGAGACGAGATCCATTCGACTCCACTTCGTTTCGCCCAGGATGACGTGAGAGATGAGAGAAAAGCAGACTAAGTAAGAAAAATTAGTAATTCAAAAGTCCAGACAAAAAACAAACATCTTAACACAATTTGTGTAAGTTTTTGTTTTAAAGTTTTCCATAACAAATCCACAGGATTTACACATTTTGTGCACAGAAATATTCTAAAAATAGTATACACTAGTGTATACTATTTTTATTAAATGTGGATAACTTGTGGATAACTTAATCAAACTGTGGATAACTTTTCAGGTTTATCCACAGTTTTTTTAAAGTATACACTAGTGTACACTTTTGTGTTCAGTAAAACTCGCTAAATTTAGCTAAATTTAGACACAACTAGACAGTATTGACAAAAGCTAAAAAATATGGCATAATATATACATAGTTCATTGACAACCGATGCAATTCACAAATAACTTTGCGGACTGCATCGACCTCTTTTACTCAACACTTTACAGCTTACAATTGTTGCGTTTTAATGCTCTTTATTTCCCAAAGTAGCTCAAACTATCTTCGAGCAAAAAAACAAAAACAAAAACAAAAAAGTCATCTAGACAAAATAGAAGACGCAACTACCGTAAGCTGTATATTGGTAACCTTCAATTATGTTCGTCGTTTATATGACGAACCGAGGGCTCTACCTCTGTAGGGTTAGAGAGTGTCTTCCTTAGACAATAATCCAACCGCAGAGATTGCGGAAAAGATAGTGTTCAAAGAAGACAGAACTATACGTCCCTAAGGGCGTCCCGAGCAAACAAACAACTAGGCTCACCGGACGCCTTTTTTGTTTTTACAAACAAATTAAGATAAATCTAAGGACTGTCGCCAAATACGCTTTCGTTACTAAAATTTAGAGGTTTAAATAGAAATGGTGTTTGGTGACAGTCCCATCTATTGCAAAAAAAGATTTTATTATCTATAATAGAAGCACTTATTAAAAGACATAGCTTGGATACATAATGTAAAAATATGCACGATTCAAAATTTGTAGAAGAAATAAAAGAAAACTTAATAATAGAAAAAGTACGTTTAGAAAAAGAACTTGCCAAATTTGCACGTAAAAATCCAAATATAGAAGGTGATTTTGAAACAAGTTATCCTGAATACGGAGACGAAGAGGATGATAATGTAAAAGAAATAGAGCAATATACAGCTAACAAACCCATAGAAATAAACCTAGAAAAAATGGTTCGCGACATAGAAAAAACCCTAAGTTTAATTGAAAAAGGAAAATATGGAATTTGTAAATATTGCGACAAACAAATTGATACAAGAAGACTAAAAGCAAGACCGACTTCCAGTTCTTGCGTAAGTTGTAAAAAAACAATTACAGACGAAGTTTAAAACTTTGTAAGATGGCTTTAAAACTAGAACAAATAAAACTAATAACACTAGAGGGTGCTAATGAATATCGTTTCTACTAAAAAGATTAAATTTTGGCTATGACTTTAAGAAAAAATATTTCCGATGCTCTGCAGGGCAAAAATTTTTTCTTTTCGTCTCGCTCAAAATTTAAACTTTTTATTAACGAAAATATATTTATCAGCACCCTCTTCTTTTCTGGGTGTTTTTTAGTTCTTGACCAAATTCTAAAAAAAATTGCTCAAAATAATAATTCCGATAGTTTTTACCTAATTAAAAACATTATTGGTTGGGAATATTTTGAAAACTATGGTATTGCTTTTAGTTTACCAATGCCAAAATTACTTCTAATTACTCTAATTCCTTTAATCATTGTTAGTCTGTTTATCTTTTTATTAAAAACAAAGAAAAAAAAGTTTTTGTTTGCTTTTAGCGTCTCATTAATAATTGCCGGTGCTATTTCAAATTTAATTGATCGCGTATTTTTTGGCTTTGTGATAGATTACTTTAGAGTGTTCACTTCAGTAATAAACATAGCGGATATTATGATAATAGTAGGAGGGCTGATACTAATCGTACAAGGCTTAAAGAAAAAACAGTAATATGTTTTGCAAAATTAATTCTGCAGGAGTTCTTGGTTTAGGTTGCACAAAAATTGATGTAGAAGTTGATGTTTCTGGTGGATGGCCCGGATATCAAATAGTTGGTTTACCAGACACTGCAATTCAAGAAGCAAAAGAAAGAATAAGAACAGCATGGAAAAATGCAGGTTTACAATTTCCCAGCAATCATAGGATAATTATAAACTTAGCACCAGCAGATGTTCGCAAAGAAGGATCACATTATGATTTACCAATGGCGCTTGGAATGTTTTTGGCGAGTCAAAAAATGGAAAATACTTTTGACGACAGTTTGTTTGTTGGTGAATTAGCACTAGACGGAAGTATTCGTCCTGCAAATGGAATTCTCCCTATTGCTCTATACGCCCAAAAAAATAATTTTAAACGAATTTTTGTTCCAACTGAAAACGTAAAAGAAGCAGGACTTGTCTTGGGAATTGAAATTTATCCTATTTCAAACTTTAGAGAACTGATTGAACACATCACAAATATAAAAAAATTAGAACAAGCCCAGATACAAAATCCAGAAGATTGGTTTACTGATACTACTTATGAACTAGATATGGCGTATGTAAAAGGGCAAGAATTTGCAAAAAGAGCTTTAGAAATCGCCGCAAGTGGTGCTCACAACATACTTCTTTCAGGGCCTCCAGGTTCTGGAAAAACACTTTTAGCTAGAACTTTTCCAAGTATTTTACCAAAAATGACTATGGATGAAGCGTTGGAAGTAACAAAAATTTATTCTGTATCTGGAAATTTATCTAAACAAGCGTTGGTGACAGAACGCCCATTTCGCGCTCCACATCATAGCGCTAGCGCAGTTGCTTTGGTTGGTGGGGGTCGTTTTCCCAAACCAGGAGAAATTTCCTTGGCTCATAGAGGAGTATTATTTTTAGACGAATTTCCAGAATTTCCAAGATCTGTTTTGGAAAACCTACGCCAACCGCTAGAAGATGGTGTAGTGTCTATTTCTAGGGCTCAAGGAAGTTTATCATTTCCTGCACAATTTACACTTGTTGCAAGTCAAAATCCTTGCCCGTGTGGATATGCTAGCGACCCAGACAAAATGTGCACTTGTTCCCCATCTCAAATTGCTAACTACAAAAAGAAAGTTAGTGGACCACTTTTAGATAGAATTGATTTACATGTAGAAGTACCGAGAGTAAAATTTGAAAATTTAGCAAAAAATGAACTCTCTGAGACATCTGAAAATATTCGCGCGCGAGTTGAAAATGCTCGCAAAATCCAAAATGAACGTTTTAAAAATTTGCCTTATCACACAAACAGTGAAATGCGTACAAAAGAGATTCGTGAATTTTGTAAACTTGAAGAAGAATCAAAAGAATTGTTAAGACAAGCAGTAGAAAAATTACACCTTTCTGCAAGAAGCTACTACAGAATTTTAAAAATAGCCAGAACAATTGCCGACTTAGAAGATATAAATGATATAGAAACAAAACACGTAGCCGAAGCTTTGCAATTTAGAACGAGAGTTGAATAAGCAATGCATAAATAAACTGTGCCCAAATACAATTTCTATTAAAAGTTTACTAACGAAAGCATATTGGCTCCACAGTCCCATAAAATAAAAAGCCAGCTTAAATTGATTGTACATCTCAAAAAGCTGGTTTTTTTATTTTATATACTTCAGTGGATTTTCTCTTACACCATTTATACGAACCTCAAAATGGATATGTGGCCCCGTAGAACGACCTGTAGAACCCATAAGCGCAATTGTTTGTCCTTGAATGACCTTTTCACCAACAGAAACTAAAAGTTGTGAAGAATGACCATATAAAGTTTGAACTCCTCCACCATGATCTAAAATTATATAACAACCGTAGCCACCATTATAGCCACATTGAGATTTAATAACAGTACCGCTTTTAGAAGCGTAAAGTGGTGTACCAATTGGTCCGGCAATATCCAAACCTGTATGTTGCCAACCATAATATTGTGAAATTCTTCTAACTCCTG
>CAZHUL010000079.1:0-1612 GCA_964535435.1 uncultured Gammaproteobacteria bacterium
AAATTTAGATATTTAGGTAGAAAGTAAGTTTAAATATATGCCTTAGCCTAAAATTATCAACGTTCGGCACTTTTGGTTACCTTTTGGTGGTAAAAGGTAAAGTGAGAAAAGTTTGGTGTTATTTTAAAATTTTTTAGTGAATCAAAGATGGGATCCTTCAAGCTACGCTTCGCTTCGTTCGGGATGACAAAAAAGGTTATTTAATGGATTGCTGACTCGCTATTTCGTACATTGCAATTCCACCAGCAACACTTACATTTAAACTTTCTTTTTGCCCCAACATATCAATGTGAACTATCTCATCACATAATTTTAAAATTTCTAGACTTACCCCCTCTACTTCATTACCAACTACAAGTGCAACTGGACCGGTAAATTTTGCTTTGTGAAGTGAGATACTATTTTCACTCTGTTCCAGCGCAATAATTTTTACGCCTTGTTTTTTTAAAGTATTTATACAACGCTTGGCGCTTTTATAATATTTCCAAGGCATCCACTTTTCTGCGCCCAAAGAAACCTTGTCTATTTGAGGTTTGGGAGGCTGTGCTGTATAACCACACAAAAAAAGTTTTGTTACACCAAAAGCATCTGCAGTACGAAACATTGCGCCCACATTATGACAAGATCTTATACTTGGCAAAACTAAATAAAATTCTTTCATACTTGGTGAGACTATCACCAAACATCATTTCTACTAAAACTTCTAAATTTTGGCTACGACTTTAAGAAAAAATATTTCCGATGCTCTGCAGGGCAAATATTTTTTCTTTTCGTCTCGCTTAAAATTTATAAATTTTAGTAATGAAAGCGTGTTTGGCGACAGTCCCATTGATTAAAAATTCTTTATCCAAGCATTAAACCATAAAATTAACAAAAAAACAACTTGTCCTTACCTTCCAAATTCCCATTCTCCGAACACTTGAAATTTTTGGACTAATTTTTTATTGTCATTCCCGACCTGATCGGGAATCCAGAAACGTTGATTCAAACTGGATCCCCAGTCAAGCTGAGGATGACAGAAAAGAAAATAATTAATTTAGCGAACTGCGGTTAATTAAATAAGTTTAAAAAAGAAATTAAGCCTAAAATTGTCAACGTTCGGCACTTTTGGTTACCTTTTGGTGGTAAAAGGTAAATGGGTGAGGCTGGATTCTAATAAAGTTAAAAATTATAATTTTTTATACAAAAAAGAGCCACGTGGCTCGTGACTCTTTCAGATAATATTTAAATCAAAAAATATTAAACTGTACTCTCATTTTCCCATATCTCATCTCGTTTAATAAAGAACAAATCATCAGCAGAGTATTTATCTTTTAAATATTCATCTAATTTATTTTGCTCTTCTGGAGAAAGCGTACTATATAGTTTTTTAAACTCTTTTTTTGCTATCATAGATTCATTCCAACTAGCAGAATTATTTTCTTCAGAAAGATTTTGAGATTTCCAACCTTCGATAGCTTCAATATAGTTTTTTAGTAACTCTGACATTTGCTCATTAGTTGGCTTATTTTGTTCGGGATTATTTAATCCTGTTTCATAATTATTATTCATAAAATTATTATTTTTTATAACACTTAAAACAAAAAAAAATTGAATTGTGAAAGAACTATAT
>CAZHUL010000079.1:1622-4038 GCA_964535435.1 uncultured Gammaproteobacteria bacterium
ATAAAATTTGAGAAAAAATTTTTTTGTTGCCTTAACTCTAAGTTAAGATATTTGAGAAAAAATTTTTTGAACTAAATTTTAATGATTGCAAACCGAAATGAATTGTTAAGTCTAAAAACTAATTTTAAATTGTACTTAGACTCACTGCATAATTGTTTGTATCCAATTTTATAAAAAATTAGCTAAAATAAATTATGCAGTGAGTCTCTCAATAAAGATCTAAAGAAACTAACTTACTAAATTACTTTTTATGCTATTGAACTACGAGGTAAGAATAAAAAAACAGCAACTGAAATAAATAGTGCTGCTACAAGATAGTAATAAACTACAGTAAAATTTTCTGAACTAAAAAGTTCCTGATTATTTTGCATACGAATTTTATTTTGTTTTTATTTTTGTGCCGTAATTACGGTCTTTTTGTCTACTTTTGGGTTAAGAGTTAATTTTTTAGAACTTATATTTTTTTAAGTTCTATTTTTAGTAGACTTTGTTTCGACTTTTATAAATACAGTATATCACAAAATTGACCCTTTGTCAACCGTGTCGTACAATATAAAGGAAGAGCAAATTAAGCAGATTAAGTAAGGAAAAAACATCATCCTAGGCGAAATAAAGCAAAGCGGAATGAAGTCGAATGAATCCCTTATAATTTGTACCGCTGAGACACAAAATTACAAACCAAACACTTCTTCCTGTCATTCCCGGCTCGACTGGGAATCCAGGGTTTTTAATACCAATACTTTTTCTATTATTTATAACTTTATTAAAAAACAATAAACTATAATATAAATCCTGGATCCTCAGTCAAGCTGAGGATGACAGAAAAACAAAACATATGAAAAACTTATCAACATTCCTCCGAGAATTCCTTGAACATTTAGAAATAGAAAAGAATCGTAGTGGAAAAACCCTGCAAAATTATGAGTTTTATATAAACCGTTTTATAGAATGGTACGGAGACAAAAAACCAGAAGATATAGACTTAGAAGAGGTAAGAAAATATAGAATTTGGCTAAACAGGTTAGAAGATGTTCATGGAGATGCTCTTAAAAATAATACTCAGAATTATCACCTTATTGCTTTACGATCTTTTTTGAAATATCTAGCAAAACGTGATGTAAAAACTCTTGCTCCAGAAAAAATTGAACTAATGAAAATGCCTGATCGCGATATAACTTTTTTGGAAGCATCAGACTTAGATAGAATTCTGGAAGCTCCAGAAAAACAATTTAAAGAGTTAAAAGCAAAAAATGGTGCAACATCTAAAACCGCCAAACTAATGGCTTATCGTGACAAATCAATTTTGGAAATGTTGTTTAGTACTGGTCTTCGTGTTTCCGAACTTGCCAAGCTAAAAAAAGAAAATGTAAATGTAGATCGCGATGAATTTACTGTAAAAGGAAAGGGCCAAAAATCTAGAATCGTATTTTTGTCTGAACAAGCAAAATTTTGGATAAAAAAATATCTTGCTGAGCGAAATGATATGAATCCTTACTTGTTTATTTCTCATAACCCAAACAATACAGGAGAAAAAGTAGAACACGCGCCAATTACACCACGCTCAATTCAGAGATTAGTAGAAAAATACGGAAAACTTGCTGGAATTACAAAACAAGTGACACCACATACACTTCGCCATTCCTATGCCACCGACCTACTCCGCAACGGCGCCGATATCCGAAGTGTACAAATGATGCTTGGTCACACTTCTATTACAACCACACAAATTTATACTCATATTTCTGATAGAGAATTAAAATCTGTCCATAAGAAGTTCCATAATAAGGGAGAGGACAAAGGATGAATCGCTTACGCTTGATGAATCGAAAAGCTTCGCTTTTCTTGATGAATCACTGAACTTCGTTCAGTTTGATGAATCGCTCACTTCGTTCACTTGGGTTAGAAAGTTCTAAATTATTCTTACTTAATCTGCCTAATCTGCTTATTTTGTTTAATTTGCTTTTCTCCCACGTCATCCCCCCGAGCGAAACCGAAGGATCTCATCTTTAATTCACCAAAACATAAACTTATAAATCAAACAATCTTCCCCCTCCTGTCATTCTCAGCTTGACTGGGAATCCAGAAACGTTGATTCAAACCCTGGATCCCCAATCAAGTTGAGAATGACAGAAAAAAATATAGTTATTTGTATTCCACTTCTCTTCGCTCAAGATGACGTGAATTATAAAACCCCAGACGATAAATCGTTTGGGGTTTTTTTGTTTGGTCAAAGTTTTGAAGATCCCCTCCCAGAAGAAAAATGTTTTTTAACATTGCTCTTCTGGAAAGGGATCCGAAACTACTTACAAAGGGGCTGTTTCCAAACACACTTTCGGTCAGCAAAATTTACAGACGTTCTGCGAGATGAAAAGAAAGAAAATTTGTATATCTTATTCGGAAAATTTTTTCTTTAAAT
>CAZHUL010000080.1:0-3899 GCA_964535435.1 uncultured Gammaproteobacteria bacterium
GTGTATATGGCCTTTTACTAAGTGATATTAACAACCCTTTTTCCATTTTATTACGTGAATAAGATTCTCTTTTTCCATCACCTTTTATAACAACCAAATCCAAAAGCTCCATCTCTTCTTTGGTAGAAAAACGATAGGAACATTTTTCACATTCTCGTCTTCTTTTTACAGCCATTCCATCTTGGATAATTCTGGAATCAACAACTCTTGTTTCTTTTGAAGAGCAAACTGGACAATACATAAATTATTTATAAAACTTTTTATTATACCAGAATTAAAGTCCCATTTTCTTTCTAATAAATGCAGGTATTTCTAAATCATCTACTCCACCAGAATATGGTTTTGGTGCTGTTATTGGTTTTTCTTCTCTTTTTTCCTCTTTTATAGGAAAATCGTTCTGAATATTATCTACATTTATATTATTTAAACTTCTACTCATAAAATTGGAATCCGGTAAATTTTCCTCTTCTCGCCTAGCTGGGTAACTAATAGGGTTTTCTTCCATTCTTTCCTTATCTTCTCCTTTATTTTTTCTAAACAAAGATGATGAATAAAAAGTTTTAGCAGATTTTAAAGGCGAAACTAAGCTATCATTTTCTTTTTTATCTCCATGCCTTCTAACTCCTTCAAACCCAGTTGCTATAACAGTTACACGAACATCATCACCCATATCTTCGTCAATTACCGTACCAAAAATTATTCTTGCGTTTTCGTCTGCAGAACTGGTTATAATTTTTGCGGCTTCTGCAACTTCCTGCATTCCTAAGTTTGAACTTCCGGTTACGGTAAACAATATCCCTCTGGCGCCATCTATTGATAGTTCTAGAAGTGGGCTGGAAATTGCCAATTTTGCCGCATCCAAAAGTCTGTTTTCTCCTGTTCCGACACCTATGCCCATAAGTGCTGAGCCTTGGTCTTTCATAATTGATTCTACATCAGCAAAGTCAACATTTACCAACCCCGGAACAGTTATTAATTCGGAAATTCCTTGGACACCCTGTCTTAAAACATCATCTATTTTTCTAAAAGAATCAACCAAGGATGTATTCTTTTCAATTATTTGTAAAACTCTTTCATTTGGAATTGTAATTATAGTATCTACATTATCTGCTAATTCTCTATAAGCTTTTTCTGCAATTGCACTTCTTTGTGGACCTTCAAATGCAAAAGGTTTTGTAACCACCGCAACCACTAAAGCACCTGTTTCACGAGCTATGTTGGATATTACAGGACTTGCTCCAGAACCTGTTCCACCGCCCAGTCCACAAGTAATAAAAATCATATCAGACCCTTTTAATAAGTCCTGAATTTCTTTTTGTGATTCTTCTGCAGCTTTTCGTCCAACATCAGGGTCCATTCCTGCACCCAGTCCTCTAGTGATTGTTTTTCCAATATGAATCTTTTGAGTAGCTCCGTTGTGATGTAATGCTTGAATATCTGTATTCATTGCAATAAACTCAACACCACGGATACCTTCTTTTATCATTCTGTCTACTGCAGAGCCACCCGCTCCGCCTACTCCAATAACTTTGATTTTTGCAAATGTCTCTACATCTGGTTTAACTTGAGGCATAGTCCTTCTATTTTATTCTAAATAAAAACCTAACAATTTATCACTATTGTAATTATAGATTACTTTAACTAAAAAATAAAAACAATAGCGTTCTGAACAAAAAATGTGTTCAAAAAGCTAGTCTTTTTATTTAGTATACACATTTTTAAGGAATAAAAGAATTAAAAATTTTCCTAACCGCTTGCCAAACTTTTACTGGCGCTAAAAATTTGTTCCTATTTTTTTGTCCAGAACTTTGCATAACAGCACCCCATTTTACTAACCCTATTGCAGTACTAAACGCTAAATCATCTATCTTTTCTGATGAACTATTAATGCCTATTGGGTATCCCAAACTTGCCGGCAATCTTAATTCTTCTTTTGTTAATTCTACTAAACCATTTAACTTTGCCCCACCGCCTGTCAAAATTGCTCCTGCCGGTAATAATCCACTTCTGTCAATTTTCATAAGTTCTTGGTCAACCTTTTCTATAATTTCACTAACTCTAGCACCTATAATTTCTGCAATATGGCTTAAAGTTATTTCTTCATGTTCTTCTCCTCCCAAATCAAATAAATCTATAGTTTCATGTTCGGAAATAGAGGATGGAATACAATGACCCCATTCAAGTTTTACCTTTTCAGCCACATCTATAGATGTTCTAAGACCAATTGCAAGATCGTTTGTAATATATTCCGAACCAATTGGTATAACAGCCGTGTGTAAAATATCTCCACCTTCATAAACAATGATACTTGTAGTGGCACCGCCTATATTTATAACAACTACCCCCAATTCCTTTTGGCGAGAAGTGGTTATAACTTCTCCAGTTGCCAAAACAGAAAGTACCAAATCGTCTATATCTAAACCGGCTCTATAAACAGCCCTTTTTAAATTGTTTATGTGTGATGTTACTCCATGTATAATTTGTGCATTTACTTCCATTCTAATACCCGTCATACCAGTTGGATCTTTAATTCCAGTTTGTCCATCTACCGTAAAATTTCTTGGAAGTACATGTAGTAATTCATAGTTTGCGGGAATAACCATATTTTGTGAGGCTTCTATGGCACGCGTTACATCTTCATTTGAAATCTCACCATCTGATTTGGCAACTGCAATGACGCCCATACTTTCTTGAGACAAAATATCAAAACCAGCTATTCCAACCCAAGCATTGGTAACAGGAACACCAATAAGACGCTCAACTTGTTCTAAAGCATTCGAAATAGAAGAAACAGTCTCTTCTATACTAGAGACAGTTCCTCTGTGAACTCCTTCTGATGAAACTTCAACAGTTCCTATTAGTTGTAGTTCTTGATCACCTTTACGATCTGTGGACTGCTGGGCCACAGCCAGCCTAATAGCTGTAGACCCTATATCTACCCCCGTAATCATTTCAATTTTATTTCTATTTCTTTTCATAATCAAATCAGGAAATTTCTTATTTTAAAAAATATTATACCACTAGTTTATAAAGGTATCCAAATAGTTTTCAAATGCATCCAAAATGTATGGTATAAAAATTATTAACCCAATTATGCCAGAACTAACCGCAGAAAATAGTACCATTGAAGCCAGAATATCCTTTACTATTTTTACTTGCTCGTGCAAACGTGGTTTAACAATATCTGTAAACTTTTCAACTGCACTGTTTAAAATTTCTAAAATTAAAACTAAGGTTATCAATAGTAAAATAACAACAACTTCCGTGCGTTTAACACTAAAAATAAAAAGTGAAATTAATACAAAAATAGAAACAAAAATTTGAATTCTAAAATTTTGTTCATTTTTATATACAAATACAAGACCTCTTTTGGCATTTTTTAAACTTGTAAAAAATTGTTTTACACCCATAGTATTTTAGTTTAGAACCTATTTAAAATATTTTTCCTGACTCATTTTCACTCTATTTTGGCTGCAAATATTCTAAAAAAGTTTAATATAGCCCCACTATATCTCACCTTTTTATAATATTTTCGCTCAAAATACAATAAAAATGATCTAGAAAAAATATTATAAACAAGTTCTTAATATCTTTTCCTGTAAACCAAACATTTCTTTTTCTTCTTTTTTTGTAATATGATCATATCCTGCTAAGTGTAACACGCCATGGATTATCATTCTTAAACACTCTTCTTTAAAACTTATTTTTTGTTCTTTTGCTTGTTTTTCTACAATAGGTACACAAATGAATATATCCCCCCAATCGCTATCATCTTCGACTCCAAAACCTTCTTTAGAAGAAAATGAAAGTACATCCGTAGATTTATTTTTCTTTCTATATTTTCTGTTCAAACTAGTAATTAATCTTTCTCCAACGAAACTAATACTCACATCTTTATT
>CAZHUL010000081.1:0-3863 GCA_964535435.1 uncultured Gammaproteobacteria bacterium
CCAAGGTGCACTTGGTAGAGATATCGCTGGAACAGAAAAAAATGTTTTGTCATTTCAACGTGAAGATATTTTAAAATTTAGAGATAGGTTTTATCAACCACAAAATATGACAATTGTAGTTGCGGGAGATATAGATGAAAAAATAAAGGAATTTGTTGAGGAGCATTTTGGTGTTAGAAAAAATAGTAAAACTGATAAAACATCTATAAATCATTTTGCTTTTGGTTCTGCCAAAAAAGAAGATAGATTAGTTGTAAAAGAAAAAGATACCGACCAAGCACAACTTATGATTGGTTTTCCAGCTTTTGAATATGGGAATCCAAAAGGAACTACTTTATCAGTTTTAAACTCTATTTTAGGTGGTTCTATGAGTTCACGTCTATTTATGCAAATTCGAGAAAAAAGAGGGCTGGCGTATATGGTAAGAAGTGGACAAGAGAAATTTATAGATACCGGATATTCGTATATTAGGGTTGGGTTGGACTCAAAAAACATAAATAAAACAATTCAAATAATTGAAAAAGAGCTTGAAAAATTAAGAACAAAGGGTGTTTCTAGTAGGGAACTACGTGATGCAAAAACTAGATACCGAGGATCAATGTCCCTTTCAATGGAAGATTCAAGTAGCGTTGCTTCTTGGTTTGCAAATCAAGTTATGTTTATGGACGAGATTAAAACTCCGGAACAAAGAATTCAAGAAATAGAAAAAGTAAGTGAAGATGATATTAAAAAGTTGGCAAATTTAGTTTTTAAACCAAGTCAAATGAGAATTGCTGTAATAGGAAAAATAAATAGAGAAGATATTATTTATTAAAAAATATGAAACTAGTATTTGCGAATTGGAAAATGTATTTAGACTTAAAACAGTCTTTAAATTTAGCCGAAGATATCTCAAGTTTGAAATTTGATAGTACAAAAATTAGTTTTGCTGTGTTTCCAAATCAACTTGCTTTGTGTGAAGTAGCTAAAAAATTAAAAGAAAGTAATATACAAATAGGATCACAAAATGTTGACTGGGAAATTAACGGTGCTTATTCCGGAGCAACTTCTGTTCATATGTTCCAAGAAATTGGTTGTAGTTTTGCTTTGGTGGGGCATTCTGAACGCAGACATATATTTGGAGAAACAAACAAAGATGTTAGAAAAAAAATAGAAGCTTGTTTACAAAACAATGTTATACCTGTGCTTTGTATTGGTGAAACAAAAGAAGAAAAAGATGCTGGTATAAGAAAAATTATTTTGGCAGAACAATTAAAAACAGCTTTGGAAAATTTAGAAAAAAATAACACGAAAATTATTATTGCTTACGAACCAGTTTGGGCAATTGGAACAGGGGATGCGTGTAAACCAGACGAAGCACAAGAAGTTCATATGTGGATAAAAGAAGAATATAAAAAATATTTTGGTGGAGAAGGTATAGAAATTATTTACGGCGGTAGTGTAGATGCCAAAAATGTGCTATCATACCTATTAATTGACGCTATTTCTGGTGTTTTAGTTGGTAGTGCCTCTACAAAAATAGAGAGTCTATCTGCTATTTTAGGAGTCGCAGAAAATTTATAATAATTTTATGTTAAATGTTATTCCTTTTTTATTGGTACTTCTTTCACTGGCAGTAATTATTGTAATTGTGGTTAGGAAATTCCCACAGTTAACTCTTTTAGATGTAGAGCAGTTGCCAAAAGTTCAAGAAGAAAGAAAGAAAAATGAATTTTTGAAAAGACGTGTTCGTGAAAAAGTTGAAAAGCACAAAAAAGAAAAAGCTATTGGCAAGGATTTTTTTGGCAAAAACTTTAAAAGTGTTCAATCTAAGTTTAGAAAATATGTAGGAGAAGTAGAAAGAATAGTAGAAGAACAAAAAGACAAATTTCAAAAACCGGAAACTCCAGAAAAAAAGAAACAAAAAAAAGCAGACGTAAAAAAAGTTTTGCAAGAAGCAAATGATTTACTTAGTAATGGTTCTTATGAAATGGCAGAACATAAATTTATTTCTGTGATTACTTTGGAATCCAAAAATAAAGAAGCTTATGCTGGACTAGGAGAAGTATATATGAAGCAGAAACAGTTTAAAGAAGCAGAAGAAACTTACAAATATTTACTTCAGCTAGATCCACAAAATGATGTAGCTTGGATGAAATTGGCCCAAGTAAATGAAGAAATGAATGATTTGGAAGAGGCTGTGGAAAATTTACAAAAATCTGTATTAATAAACGATGCTGTTTCGGCCAGATTTGCAAAATTATCAAATTTATTAACAGAAATAAATCAAAATGCCCCAGCTTTAGAAGCTATAAAACATGCTGTATTTTTAGAACCACAAAATCCAAAATATCTTGACAAATTAGTAGAAACTAGTATAATGGTAGAAGACAAAAAAGAAGCGAAAGAAGCCTATGACAAGTTAAGGTTAGCAAACCCTGAAAATTCTAAACTTTCTTCTTTCAAAGACCAAATAAGTGAATTAAAGTAAACTTATTTGACTTTTATAAATTTTATCTTTATACTTGCAAAGTCTTAAATTATTTTAGATTTAATTTTTCTTTTTTGTTAAAAAATTATTATGCCATCTTTCCCGACTATGTCGGGAGGTAGAGCACATATTATTACGCCATCTTAGCTCAGCTGGTAGAGCAACGGTTTTGTAAACCGTAGGTCGTGGGTTCGAATCCCACAGATGGCTCTGTTGGGTCGGTTCCGGAGCGGTCAAACGGAGCAGACTGTAAATCTGTTGGCTCTGCCTTCGGGGGTTCGAATCCCTCCCGGCCCACAAAAAAGCAACCTTATTATGGGTTGTTTTTTGATTTTTTTGTTTTATTGTATAATAAAAAGGTTATTCTTTATTTTTTTATTATGAAAAAAAGTATCCTTTCGGTTGTGGTATTATCTTCTTTATTAATTGGAACAAATGGTAGTGTTGTTCAAGCGGCCGAATGTACACAATTAAATTCAGATGATTTGTTTAAAGTACCTAATAGTTCCTCTGTTTATTTAATAAACCAGGTGGGGGAGAGAATGTATTTTCCAAATTCAGAAGTTTATCATACTTGGTACTCTGATTTTAATGGAGTTGTAGAAATTCCAGAAACTTGTGTAGACAATTATCCAGCTCCATCAAAAGCCCCTTACGGTGTAAATTATCGTTCTGGATCTAGATTGATTAAAAAAGATAATTCTTCTGAGGTTTATGCTGTTTCTCCTGGTAATGTAATTAAAAAGATTAAAGATGAAGATACTGCTAAAACTTTATATGGAGAAGAATGGTCAAAACTAGTCAGAGATGTTGTAGATTCTTTCTGGGTTAATTATGAAGATTCAAATGAAGAGGTGAATGGAAGTGCTCCACATGATGGCATGATAGTAAAAAGTGAGAGCGAACAGAATGCTTATTTTGTGAAAGATGGTGAATTACATGAATTGGGTTTGGAAAACGATCTAAACGAGGTTTACAAAAATGATCTACACGTTTTATCTGATGATGTAATTAACGGGTTAAATAAAAATATGGTAATGTTTAATTCTAGAGTAATAAATAGAAACCCAGACCAATACGAAGGTTTTGAATTTGAAGATGAAATTAATGAGACAAATAATACAGAAAGTAATGGCAATCTAGAAAATAATAATGACAGTCCAAATATGGGTAATGATGATTCCGGAGACTTAGAAAATAATATAAATTAGAAAAATAGTTTTGTTAAATAGTAAAATAAAAACTTACCTTTTGGTAGGTTTTTATTTTAAATAATATTATTAAAAATCATGTTATCCACACCCCCCCCAATTTGAACCATACTTCTGAAGAGAGTATAATAAACTCATAAGTTAAGAAAAATAACCCATATTTTTCTGTATAAGATACCATT
>CAZHUL010000082.1:0-397 GCA_964535435.1 uncultured Gammaproteobacteria bacterium
TTGTGTTTCTCTTGGATTTTGTAGAAACCAAACAAAATCCAAGATATTCTTTTGTGGTGTTTCTACTCGCATGCGTCTCACTGTATAAAAAGTACCACGAATCGCTTGCATTCTTCGCGCAAATAGAGAAGATTTAATGCTATGATAAAATGTCCTTGCTATTCCCTCGGTAATTTCTTTTTCATTTTTTAAAATAATTTCTCGTACAACCGAAATTGAAATTGGTTTATCCTCTTTTAAGTCAAAGGATGATAAAATTTCTTCAGTTCTATTTTGTGGTCTGTTACTATCCAAAGTTTCCTTCTTTGGTTGACTATAAATATCTTTTTCAAAATTCATAAAAAATCTATTTTATTTTTTAAATAAAAGTTCCAAATCCATATCTAAATCACCAAAA
>CAZHUL010000082.1:407-3848 GCA_964535435.1 uncultured Gammaproteobacteria bacterium
GACTCCTTAATATATCCCTAGAATCCTCCACTCCTTTATTATAGATCTCCATCGCAACTTCTTGCAAAAAGAAATCCAAAATTTCTTCGGCCGCAATTACACCAATCTCCTCGTCTCGCTCTTTTGCAAAAAAAGTCTTTATCTCTTCAATAGAAATTTTTCTCTTGTCGTTTGAAATTAAATCCCAAGTTCTTTTTAATTCACCCATATCATGTTTACTTTTGTGTAGGAGTTGGATCATTTTCTTTAATTCTTTTTCTACAAATTTTTTCAATTTCAAATATATTTGATACTCCGGAAATATAAATAAAATCCGGAACATATTTACTTGATGTATGATCACTTGTCTGTACCATTCTACCAGTTCTCATTTGTAATGAAATATCTCCTTTTTTTTCATTACCGGAAACTTCAATATCTCCAGTAAATTGCTCCCAATCTATAGACCTTATTTTTCCATTTCTATAATTAATCAATCTTTCTGGTGTTCCTACAAAATATCCACCTTTTTTAACCAAAAAATATATTCCCCAAGCTAATACTCCAACTCCAACTAAAATAGAAATAACTGTAAAAATTAAAGGCACTGTAATATTACTCATATTTTGAAGACTCGCAGTAACAATTTCATCATTTAAATCAAAGCTAATTTCTTCACCCATTAAAAATGGCCACCAAAAATTAAAAATTAAAAATCCTGTTCCAAGTGTCCATGCTACGCCGAAAAGGAATAAAGGCACTGTTTTTTTTAAAGGTTTAATTTGTCCTGCTTCCACTACAAACTCCCTACTTTCCGAACCAACCGCCGCATTTAAAGTATCCGGTAAAACTAAGTTTTCTATTATACTCATATCCTTATTTTATTTTTAATTTATTATAAAATTTTAAAATTTTCCTTTCTTAAGAAAACTTTGAATAGCTTTTACCACTTTCCCCGAATTCATAATGTAAGTATGTGTACTTGGAACTAACAAAAAATCTTTCATATTTTTTAATTTTGTATTTTCTACTGAAACTTTTTCATCATATTTACTGGCAATTATGCCAACTTCATATTTTGGAAGTGGTATTTTTTGAGGAAGACTTTTTTTATCTGTTTTTAATTGTTTTAGCGCTGGTCCTAAAGTGTAATTCATTAGTGAAGATTTGGTCAAAAAATCGGCCAATTTAGAACCTTTATTTGGAGGCGCAAGCATAACAACTCTGCCAATATTTTTTAATTTGTTTTTTGTTAAAAAATATCTAACAATAATTCCACCCATTGAATGCGTCACAAAATGAATTTTTTTATTTTTGTCAGTGCATTTATCTAATAATACTTTCTTCAGATAATTATTTGAAAGATTTTCTATTTTTTCTTTTCTGGAAGGATAGTCTAAATTAATAACTATATACCCTTCTTTAGATAAAACTTTCTCTAGTTTTTTCATTGATTTTGATGTTCTCCAAAAACCGTGTAATAACACAACATAATCTTTCGTGTTTATCATAAAATAATTCTAAAATTGTGGCTAACGTTCGCGTATAAACGATGTTGCTTGATAATATAATATCATATGAAGTGCAATACAGCCAATTTTATAAAAGCCGAGTCGTATATTATGCGTTGTTGTTCTAATTTTTTAATTCCTTAAGTTTTTGATCCCACCATTCTTTTACAGTGTTCACATGTGCTTTATGTCCTACTTTACGGAAGTACTCAAACTTCTCTTCAAAAACTTTATGATGTTTTTTTAAGTTTTCCGGATTTTGTAATGCCCACAAAGAATGTTTCAACTCGACACTTTCCTTTTTTGCTAAATACTCTACTGGTAGGTATCTATTTGCTGATACATCAAAATCTATTGGCACCACAAGAAAATTATAATTTTTATCTAGTATTTTTTTAGCCAAAACCTTAATTCTCTTCTCACGTGTTTCCTCACAAAAGATGAAAAAATTGGCTTTTTTAATTTTCCGTTTCTGGATTATCTTATTGCTATTTAATAAATTTTCCAAGGTCGAAAGAGATTTATTTTCCGAAACAAAAAGCCAATTTTTGGTTATTGGTTTTAAAAATGGTCGTTCATTGATAAAAGCACTAAACAATTTTATCATTTCATCGGCTTCGGTGCGTTTGTATGGCTTCAACATATCTGTTTTACCTCCACAAGTAATGATTATTGGTTTATCAATCTTGTTTTTTACAACAAAACTATAAATCCTATTAAAGACAATTTTTAAATAAAAATTATAATTTTCGTCTTTCAGAATATTTTTGGGAACTCCATACCCAAAAACTAAAAAAATATCATTCATATATTTGATAAAAATTAGCCCAATTTCGCACAACAACGGGAACCGTCGCGCATTGTGTAAAATCCGTAGCGGAGCGGAGGATTTTGCACAACGTTGCGTGTATGAGAAGTTCACTTGAAGCAAAGCGAAGGTGAATTTGAATGGAGGTTTTCGGAGAAAACCGCAACCTTATATACGCTGTTAGCTGATGTATATGTTTTTCTTAGATTTGTGAATACAAATCTATTTAAAAAAAATTATATTTTGTTTTTCCGTCTTGAATTCAGGTCAAAAAAAATTAAGAGTGAATGGCCAGGAGCCAAGACTCCTTAATGGTAATTATACGCGGTATTTATTGGGGTGGCAAATTAGAAAAGCCTCGGGTTTTATACCGAGGCTTTTAAAGTATTGTGGCTTTGATAAAGCTCATTTACTTCCAGAAAACTGAGTTGTATTCTTGAAGTATTAGCCTATTGGAAACTTCATCCAGTCGGTAAGAGGTAACACCACAATTTTGAGGAGTTTGATCAGCGGGCCATGCTTTGACCTGTTCAAAATCCAATTGCTCTAAAAATAAACGGACGCATAGAAGGTAATTACCATGGGTTACGACCATTATATTTTGACCAGGTCTATCACGTCTGAGCATGTCAAAAAATGCGTATACTCTCTGCGTAACTTGGGCCAAACTTTCACCACCAGGAGGTTGAGCAAAGTAGCCACCGAACGTTTTCCAGTATGAATCAAGCCATGGAAACTCTGCTTCGGCTTCTTCCTTTGTCATGTCGTAGGTATAGCCCGGATGACGCTCATAGATGAATGGGTTCATCTGAATTTTTATCATCGCTTTTTCTTCCGTGGAATAAGCCTTAAGAATCCCTTCCATTGTCTGGCTTGTCCTGTTGAAGCCGGAGTGATACACGGTGTCAAAAACTCCGAATTTTTCTCTAATGACAACACCGGTCTGTTCAGCCTGACCATGGCCCCGTGGCGTAAGGTTGATATTTTCATCCGATCTACCGCCAGTTATTCGTCTGGCGGTATCGTCGGCGAAATATATCGCTCCTTTTTTCATCTGGTTTCTTTCAGATTCAGCATGTCTCACAAACAGGGTTAATAGACAAAATGGTAGGCTAGTTTCTAAGAATTAAGTCAACCAATTTC
>CAZHUL010000083.1:0-3823 GCA_964535435.1 uncultured Gammaproteobacteria bacterium
AACAAACTAAACATTTCCCCCCTTCCTGTCATTCCCGGCTTGACCGGGAATCCAGAAACGTTGATTCAAACTGGATCCCCAATCAAGTTGGGGATGACAAAAAGAACATAGTTATTTAAATTTGGTGGTTTTAAGATGAGATCCCTCTCTGACGCTCGGGATGACACGAGAAAATTTAAAAGTAAATTATTATTTAAAATAGTAGCATAAGGGAATAACCCATTAATATTTATGCCAGCTAAAGCTAAGAAAACTACAACTCAAAAGGAAAAAAAACAAACTGCCCAAAAAGCAGTTAAAACACGTTTAGCGGTTCAAAAACCAAAGAACGATAAAAAAACTTCAGTAAAAAAATCCGTGGTCGAAAATTTAAAAAAAGAAAAAACTTCTGAGGAAACCAGAAGTGTTCATGTTGTCCAAAAAACAACAATGACCAAAAAATCTGACTTACCACCCGCACCATCCCAAGAACAGGTAATGGAATTGGTTTTAAAAGGTAGGGGAAGAGGATTTTTAACAGAAGTAGAGGTACTGCGAGCTTTTCCAAATTTAGAAAGATATATGCCTCTTTTCTATTGGTTTTTGGATGAGCTAGAGGTAAATAGTATTTCTATTACCGAGTCTAAAGACGGCGGAATTTTGGGAAACAGAGAGAGAAATTCCGAAATGATGGAAGGTTTGCAAGGAAAGCATCCAGACACAGCAGAAGGTAAGTTTGACTTGAGTTCTATTTCTCAGGATTCTATTCAAATGTATTTGCGTGAAATAGGAAAAATTCCTTTGCTTTCTGCAGAAGAAGAAGTTTCACTGGCAAAAAGAAAAGAAAAGTTTGACAAAGAAGCGGAAAAAAAAATGATAGAAGCCAACTTGCGTTTGGTAGTTTCTATTGCCAAAAGATTTGTTGGTAAATCTTTGTCTTTATTAGATTTGATTCAAGAAGGAAATATAGGACTTTTTCGTGCAGTCAAAAAATTTGATTATAGGCGTGGTTATAAATTTTCTACTTATGCAACTTGGTGGATTCGTCAGGCCATTACTCGTGCACTAGCAGACCAGTCTAGGACAATTCGTATTCCGGTTCATATGGTAGAAACTATCAACAGATTTCAACAAATGCAAAGAGGTTTGCTTCAAGATTTGGGTCGTGACCCAACTCCAGAAGAATTGGCTGCAGAAATGAACGAATCTTTGGTAAAAATTAAACATATTATAAAAATTTCTCAAGGGACTGTTTCACTTGAGACTTCTGTTGGAGATGATGACGACGATTCATCACTTTCCGACTTTATAGAAGATGTAAAAAATATGACACCTTCCCAAAGTGCTGGGCGTGGAATTTTGCGTGGTTATATTCGCGAAGCCATTTCCGATCTTTCTGCTCGTGAGCAAAAGATTTTGGAAATGCGTTTTGGTTTGACAGACGGCGTTACACATACTTTGGAAGAAGTGGGCAGAGAGTTCGACGTAACCCGTGAACGTATCCGCCAAATTGAAGCAAAAGCATTAGAAAGAATTAGAGGTTTTGATATTGTGGATAAGTTGGAGGATTATTATTAATTAAAACAATTATATTAATATAAAAATATGGATGAACAAAATTCTTTAGAACAAAATGGGCTTATTCAAAATCCAAAAAATCCTTGGGTAGTTATTGCCATTTCTGTGGTAGTAACTGCTGTTATTATTGGTGGTGGAATATATGCATGGCAAAATTCAAGTGAAGAAGTTTCAAATCTTGTTATTTATCGTTACACGAACACTGAACACGATTTTTCCATACTTTTACCTGAAGGCTGGAAAATTGGCCCACCCACAAGACCATCAGAAACAATTGTCCAAAGAGCTGTAAACGGTAACAAAAACATCAGTGTGATGATTACTGATCTAGAGACGAGCAAAAAATCAGTCAAAGATTTTGGAACGGCCGAGAATATGGCGAATGAAATGGTTAACAATGCGAAACTTGGTGGCGTTTCAAATGCACAACTTATAGACTATGGTGAAACAATGATCAGTGATAGACCTGCTTATTGGGTTACTTTTTCTGGATATCACACCAATATAGGTGTTGAATACACTAACATTGTGTATAGCCTCATAAAAGATGGCAATCTTTTTAACATAAGCTCCTTGTCTACTCCAGATGAATTTCCAACATACCTTCCGATTTTTAAAGAGGCATCTCAAAGCTTTAAATTTAACAACTAACCTTTTGTATGAAAGATATAAATCAAAAAAATGGTCCAATTATTCGTGAAAAATTTTGGGGTGTAAACACTGCTATAGCCTCTGTTGTTATATCAATAATGGCAGGGCTGAATAATCAACAAGACGAAAATCTTAAAGATGCTGGGCAAGCATTCACAACCGCCTTTTATATTGCTTTAGGTGCAGGGGCGTACTGGCTTCAGAAAAAACGTTACTTCGGCAAAGCGCCAAAGCAATCTAAACTACTTGAGTTTTTATTGTTAACGCCACTTGTTTTGCACTTATTATGGTACATAATTGTACATGGGTATGAGTGGGAAAATGATCCGTATCCTCTGATAATTGTATCTGTGGTTTGGGGTCTTATTGCCTACATCTTGCTCCTTTTTATTATATCAAAGAGGAAAAAAGAATAAAAAAACTGGAAAAGATAGTTATTATTACAACAAAAAGCCAAAAGGAACTCAAGCAAATTCAAAGTAGCTAAGGTGTTCTGGGACGGAGGGAATTCACCACTTTAATTCCCCTCTTCCCTCCGCCCCAAATGAAAAAAATTTTGTTTTGTACTTTTAAATTGAAGCTCCACGAGAAAGAAAAATGAAAAAGAGAAAAGTGTACGAAACCCCGCTGTGCTCTCGCCTCACTAATGAGTAGGTTCGGGTCGGACAACACGGTGTATACGGTTCGCTCGTTGCACTTTGCTTTACCATATTTTGCTTCGCTACGCTTTGCAAAACATCGCATACACCGATATGTTGTGCAAAATCCTCTGTTTTGTTACGGATTTTACACAACGCGCGACGGTTTCCCGTTGTTGCACGATATCCTCCGCTCCGCTACGGACATCGCACAACAACGGCTATCCAAAATTTCCTCTTCGTGAACCCTTCGGGATTCACTTCGAGGAAACTTCGGATAGCCGTCGCGCGTTAGGCGAAATACATTTAGCATTTAATAACTAATCCAAATATATGTTTTTCAAAAAAAAGATAACCCTTGAACTTTTCGTAAAGGAACATTTTCTACCATTAATTAAAGAAGCAACTGAAAGCGAGCTTGATTTATTGTATGAAGATATCTCTAAGGTTTCTAACCTGCAAATCGAAAAAAATATTTTATCCTTTGAACTTTTCCTGCTTTTTGTTTATCTGTCAGGAAGGGGCTTATCTACCATAAACGGGTTTGATTTTAACACCGGAGTTAAATTTAACACTTTAATAGACAAGACAATGCAGGAAAAGTTTACAAATTTGAAATTAAACCAAAAATGGCTAGATAAAGAACGAGGTGTGGTCTTGAGTGATATGTTCAACTATTATAAAAATAAAAGTACTGCCTACCGAGAGGCTGAACTTTCATATCACAATGGACAAATAGACAAAGACGAGTTAAGTAAACAAATTTGTAAAATATTTTTTTCGATTGAAAATGACGATGTTGACGCTCACTTAATAACAGTTATGGGTGAAATTCACAAAGGTGGTTTTATGTTCCTTTACGAAAAGCTATCCAATTATGCTAAAGAGTATAAGCTGGCTTAAATACTAAATGTACATCGTCTAACAAAGTATATGAGGTTCAAGAAAAAGTGCGTTAATAATTTTTAAAGGTTGCA
>CAZHUL010000084.1:0-3667 GCA_964535435.1 uncultured Gammaproteobacteria bacterium
AGACTTAAGTCTTATGACACCGGTTGGGATGCTTGCAGATGTTGCCCCAACTGTTTTAAAAATTTTAGGAATAGAGCAACCACCAGAAATGACGGGGCAATCTCTTTTGCCTTGACATGAACTATAATGTCTGTGCATAATAGGTATAAGTCTGTGCCAATATGCGTAGTTTGCCAACTACACTACAGGAGATGAAAAATGCCTGAGTACACTCAAGGGGACAATCACTTCGTAAAAGCCGAGGAGATCATGCGAGAGGTTTTGGGGGAGGACTATTTGGAAACTCCCAAAAAACTTAATTTTCAGGTTTTGATAGTGGAAGGAGATGAACAAAAGTTTGTTTGCCCTTTACAATTAGGAGAAGAAAGATTTGAAATTGACCAACAACAGGCAGAAGGAACTATAGATGCGTTTGCTATAGGTTTAAAGTCTGTTTTATTTGAAAAGTATTCTTCTTTAAAAAGTTTGTCGATGATTAGTTTTATATTAAAATCTTGTGGTGTACAAACAGGTTTCATTCCAGGTTCAAATAAGCAAGAAATGGATACATGTAGTTTTGCTGTGAGTGCGGAAATTTCATTAACCTTTAAGAATGTTAGGGGTAGTGAATTTACTTTTAAGACTATTGGTTCCGATTCTTTTCAGTTTACATTTTTATTAATTTTGGAAGCATTTTTATTTTTTGTAAATAGTGAAAAGGCTTACAGAAAAGCTAGAACTAGATATAATTTGGGAACTAGTGATGCTGATTATATTCGCGATGTTGTTCTTCCTGTTTTGGCAAAAAATAATGATTATAGGAAGATTGCCGAACAAATTGATTTAGAAAATAAATCTAAATAGATTATTTTTTAATAATATTCACCGCTAAAGCAACAACAAAAAAAAAGGAGGAAAAAATGGTAAAAGGAATGAAGATTTTTTTAGTAATTTCAGTATTTTTATTTTTTGGTCCCAACCTAGTTTTGGCACAGAACGGTAAATCGTCTATCGCCGTTCCAGATGATGTAGAAATTTTATTATTAACTGAGTCAGAACAGCAAACTCAGTTAATGAAAGAGATTTTGGTGGAGTTGAAAAATGTGAAGCAGGAGTTAGAGGAGGTAAAAGCTGATTTTACCAAAGCTACCAAAGATACTTCCGACATTATGTTTGTTGGAGGAAAGATGTGGTCCAAAAATATTGTTAACATGAGTGCCTCTTTTATTATAATTGACGATTTGGAGGATAATTATTTGTTTATGATCGGGTATTTATACCCGCCCAAAGAAGAGGCGAATCAAGAAGATTTACCCGATAATACCGCCTCTATTTCTTACAGAGAGTTTCATATCCAAGGATCGGCAAATTGGTTGCCGATTAGGTGGAATAATTTTGATAGTGTAAAAGATTATTACAAACTTGGATTGGATTTTGGTGTTGGTTTTTTCTTTGATTGGCAAGCCGGATTGCGAATCAAAAATCACGCCATCGGGTTGGGAATTGACATCGAAATTCCAGATCCGGTGGTTGATCTGGAGGATGGGCTGGGGGTACAAATTATGATGGTTGGTACTGTGTCCCACGCTGTAGTAGTTACGGGTTGCAGAGGAACCATAGATTACTCAGCCTGTTTCTTAACTGGAGGGGCTAGGTTTTAAATGAACAAAAGTCCCAAAAAACAAAACTCCCTATCTTTATTGCTAGGGAGTTTTTTAATTGTTTGTGTCATTTCTGATTGAAGCCGAAGAATCTCGTTTGTAAATAACTAAAACATTATATATTGTTGATTATTTTTTGTGTAAGACTATTTTCTGCATCTTTAAGTTGTGTATTATTTAAAATAAATTTAGCTTCTGTAGAATTTCCTATTGATCTAAATTCTCTAGAAAGTTTTAATGCATTAAACGGCTCAACAGTTTTTAAAATTCCATGAATTTCATTATTTTTTTCTGGGTGTTCGTGCAAAAGCAAAACTACTTTTGCCTCTGGTGAAGTTAGAATTAAATCATCAAATATATCATTCAAATCATTTATTTTTGCGCCTGCTCTTACAAAATTTTCTCGTGTAATAGTAGACCAAACAAATTTTGATTGCTCGTGGCTTTGTAGATTTGATAAAACATCGCCCCACAATTTTAAAGTAGAAAGTTTTTTATTTTTATATAAATTTAGTACAACTTCTTGTCTGTTTGCGCCAAGATCCATAAGTCTACTGGCAATCATCAAAGTTCGTGGACGAATTTTTGGAGATTGAAAGCTTTTTGTGTTTATTAGCATTCCAGTTAAAAGTGCATTTGCAATTTCCGCAGTTAGGTGTTCAGAAGCTAGTTTGTTTATAAGTAAATAAACAGTTTCAGCAATAGAAGTAGAGGTTATATTTACAAAGTTTATATGACCAAAATGTTCATTTTCAGCACTAAAGTCTATATTTAAAATAGGCGTGTTTAAAAATAATTTTGTATTATTTTTATAAATTTTTCCCAAAGAATCTAGTTCTGCTACGCCAGACGTGACGATTATGTCATATTTAAATTCAGTAGAGCGCATTTTAATTTTTTGTGGTTCAAAAACGCCATTTTTAGGAGTTATGGAAATGTTAAGCTCATCGCCGTTTACATTATAATTTACTTCTTTCAAACCATTTTCTGCTAAATCTACTTTTATAATACATCTGCGTAAGTCTTTAAATTCTGAAGTTATATTTTTTGTTTCCAAAAGAAAGTCTAATTGCTCTGGGCATTTAAAATTATTTGATACAATATCGACTTCTTTGTCTAATTTTTTGAAAAACAAAGAAAGCGCTACCGCACTTGCGATAGCATCATGACTTCCGTTTTCTGGGAAGCACACAAGTACGTTCTTTTTATCAATTAGTACTTGTTTAATTTGTTCTACTAATGTTAATGCCATATTGGTTAGTAGATGATATTATCAATTTAGTGGATTATTGTCAAGGAATGAGATAGTAGACTAAGTAGGGAAATAGATTTCAGCTTTCAGTCTTCAGACTTCTGTCATCCTCAGCATAACTTAGGGATCCAGGGTTTATATCACTATTTACATATTATTATACAAATATAGTTTTACTTTTAATTCCCTGGATTCCCGACTAGCTCGGGAATGACAAACTTTAAAATAGTAGATTAAGAAATAAGTAGATTGTGCAGACTAAGTATTTTAATAAAAAAACCGTACTGTTCGCAGTACGGTTTAAGGATTCAATCTTCTTTTTTATCTTTCTCTTCTTTTCGTCGTATACGATATCCTTCTTCGTATCCTTCTTCGTATCCTTCTTCGTATCCTTCTTTCCAATAATCTAATAAATGAAAAAAATGAGTAATATGAATGTGTTCAGTTGGAATTTCTTGTGAAAAAAGTGCTTCTACAATTCCACAATTTCCTTCAGAATGGTTTTCCCAAAAAGTATCACCTTTTTTTGTTATCCTTTTTATTTTTAATATACAATTTGTCTCATCATAATAAATAAGTTGATAACTATTATCATGTGAAAAAAGTGTAAACTCTATAACACTGCAAATACCATTCTCTTGCCGTGTGAGTTTATTAAACTGTATAGTTTGCATTTGTTTCTTCTCCTTCTCCTTGGTAGCTAATAAAAAATGAACTACATCCATACTAACATTTTTTAGGTGTTTTGTCAATTTAAACAAGCTTTATTTTCTCT
>CAZHUL010000085.1:0-3605 GCA_964535435.1 uncultured Gammaproteobacteria bacterium
TCAACACAAAGCTTCTTGTCAGCAGCATCTTTCCAAGAAACAGCGCGTGTACTTGTAAATGCAGCTGTAACTGGAAAAGTTGACTATCTAGAAGGCCTAAAAGAAAACGTTATAATTGGAAGATTGATTCCAGTTGGAACAGGACTTAAGCCAATAGATAAAAGTGGCGATTTAGTGGAGGAAGAACTAGTAGGAAAAACAATGGAAAATCCATCAGAAGAAGAAGTTGGAGAAATCATTGAAAATGTTTCCGAAGAACTTGCTTCAGCCAAAGAATAAAAACTTCAAAATAACAAAAAACCTTGCTAAATGCAGGGTTTTTTGTTATGTTAAGGAAGTAAAAGTTAATTGATAAATATTTTTATGTCAGGACATTCAAAGTGGAGCAAAATTAAAAACAAAAAAGGAAAAGAAGACCAAAAAAGAGGGCAAATTTTTACCAAGGCTTCCAAGGCTATTACTTTGGCAGCGCGCCAAGGAGGAAGTGTGGATATGAATTTTTCTTTAAGACTTGCAGTTGAGAAAGCAAAGGCTTTAAATATGCCAAAAGATAATATTGAAAGAGCAATTAAAAAAGGAATTGGAGAAGGAGAAGGATCAGAGATGGAAGAAATAGTTTATGAAGGTTTTGGTCCAGACGGAGTTGCCATAATGGTAGAATCTTTAACAGACAACAGAAACAGAACTGTTTCAGAAGTAAAAAATGTTTTTTCAAAAAATGGCGGATCTTTGGGTTCTCCGGGAAGTGTGCAATGGCAGTTTGAAAAAAAGGGAGTAGTAAGATTAACAAAAGAAAAACAGGATATTATTGGTGATTGGGAATCTTTTCAACTTTCTTTGATGGATGCAGGTGCAGAAGATATAAATGAAAGCGAAGATGGAGTAGAAGTAATTTCTACTGTAGAAAATTTTAAAAACTTATTAGAGTTCTTAAATAAATCGGACATAGATCCAGACGATTCCGGTCTTGAGTGGGTTGCCAAAGAACCTATTTCTACAACCGAAGAAACCGATGAAAAATTAGAAAGATTTATAGAAAAACTTGAAGATTGTGATGATGTACAAAATGTATTCACAAACCAAGCTTAATTTATGAGTGAAAAAAAAGTAGAATACATTTTAGGGATAGACCCAGGTTATGGAAGAGTTGGTTATGGAATCATAAAAAAAGAAAAAGGGGAGTATCTTTATGTAAATCATGGATGTATTGAAACTTTTATAAACCAAACATTTTTAGAACGTTTAGAAATGATTCACAATGAATTAAATAAAATAATAAAAACATATCCAATTACTTATTCAGCTGTTGAAGAATTATTTTTTTATAAAAATGTAAAAACTGCGATGGCGGTTGGGCAAGCAAGAGGTGTTATTTTGTTGACACTAAGATTAGCTGGTTTGCCAGTTTATGAATTTACTCCTTTGCAAATTAAACAGGCTTTGACCGGATATGGTAGAGCGGACAAGAAGCAAATAGAAAAAATGGTTGAGGTTAATTTGGGAAAACTAAAAAAACAACATGATGATGCGGTTGACGCACTTGCAACTGCAATTACTTGTGGAGCAACCTTAAAATTCTCTCAAAAATCAGGAAATACTTCTGGTGTGGTATAATAAATAAAGGTCTTTCAAAAAGGAGAAAAAGATGACAACTTTAAATCAAGACAAAAAAGTCTATGAGATTTTTGTTATTACGCCAGAAGGAATATCAGATATAAATAAAAATGTTTGGTCTTATATAAGGGAACTTTTTAAACCCGTTGGGGTTGTGGCTAGTGTTTTGGCTTTTTCCAAAAATTATAATATTCCAAAAAATAAAAATTTGTTTTGGGTTAAAATATTTTTAACTGAAGATCAACTAAATAATTTAAAAAATTTGGAAGACGTTTTATATATTTTTCATCAAGGAAAAACATTAAAAGAACCACCAAAATAAGTTGCCTTGGAACCTGCTTTAAAATGATAACTAAAGTAGGTTCCAAGACGTCTTTTAGGTGGTTTTTGTTTGACAAAATATAGTTTTTCTGTTATAGTTTGATTATTAAATTACTGCTTTTGAATACTAAGGAATTTTTGATAAATATAACACCGTT
Source organism: uncultured Gammaproteobacteria bacterium (assembly GCA_964535435.1). GTDB lineage: Bacteria > Patescibacteriota > Patescibacteriia > Magasanikbacterales > UBA922 > JAKITS01. The sequence goes on from CAZHUL010000085.1 coordinate 2,094, forward strand.
ACGAAATCTTCAAATTTGAGCGAGACGAAAAGAAAAAATATTTGCTCTGCAGAGCATCGGATATATTTTTTCTTAAAGTCGTAGCCAAAATTTAAAGATTGTAGTAGGTGGTTTATTTATCAAAGATTCCTAATCTTCATAAGCGCGGACCTCGTTGGACATGCCCTCGTAGTGCCCGTTAAAAAGTATGCATGTTATGTTGTCAAAAACAAAAAAGAAAAATCTTATTAACAAGTTCCAAACTCACGAAGGTGACACAGGATCTTCAGAAGTACAGATTGCACTTTTAAGCGCAGAAATTGATGAATTAGTTTCTCACTTAAAAGCACACCACAAAGATCATTCATCACGTCGCGGTTTACTTAGAAAAGTAGGACAAAGACACAGATTATTGCGTTTCCTAAAGAAAGAAGACGCAAAATCTTATGAAAAATTAGTGGTTGCATTAAAATTAAAACAAGCAAAAGTTTTCTTAAAAAAGAAAGAAGTAAAAGAAGTAGATGTTGAAATTGAATAGTAAATAGTAAAATGAATCAAAAAATTAGTAAAAGTAAAAAACCATTGAAACACCCCGACCAAAGAGTAGGGGTGTTTATCGATGTACAAAATTTGTATTACAGCGCAAAAAATTTGCACAGTAAAAAAGTAAATTTTGGTGAGATTGTAAAAGAAGCGTCAGAAGGAAGAAAGTTAATCCGTGCTATTGCCTACGTTGTAAGAACTGAATCAAAAGATGAACAACCATTTTTTGAAGCTTTGTATAATCTGGGAATTGAAACAAGAGAAAAAGACTTGCAGATATTCTTTGGTGGAAGTAAAAAAGCAGATTGGGATGTTGGTCTTACTGTGGACGCTATTCGGTTGTCTTCCAGTTTAGATATTATTGTTTTAGTTTCTGGAGATGGAGACTATGTTCCATTGATTGAATACATCCAAAAGAGTGCAGGCAAACAAGTAGAGGTTATGGCATTTGGTGACACAACTTCTGCAAAACTTATAGAAGCATCAGACGCTTTTACAGACTTGAGTGAATTTGATAAAAAATATCTGATTTCAGATAAAAAAAGACACCCAAGACTTAGAAAGAAATAAGTCTATTTATTATTAATTATAGATGGTCTGGAGACAGATAGATCCCTAAAAAGATAAGGGTCTATAGTATCTAGATCATCTTTTATAAAAAAATACTATGTTGGTAAATCCAAAAAGTTGGTCAATTGAGTGGGGCGGAAGAGAGCTAACTATTGAAGTTGGAAAACTTGCACTTCAGGCAAACGCAGCCTGTACCGTAAAATACGGAGAAACAATGATTTTAGCTACAGTTACAAAAAGTAGTAGTGTTCGTGAAGGGCTAGATTTTTTTCCTTTGAGTGTTGAGTTTCAAGAAAAATTATATGCAGCAGGAAAAATTAAAGGATCTCGTTTTATAAAAAGAGAAGGTCGTCCAAGTGATGAGTCTGTTGTAGCTGGTCGTATTATAGACCGTGCTATTCGTCCTTTGTTCGATGATAG
>CAZHUL010000086.1:0-3600 GCA_964535435.1 uncultured Gammaproteobacteria bacterium
CCCAATTAATGAAGCATTTTAAGGAAAAGGGTTGGGATATAAGTTTAATGACTTCGTCGCAAGATGGTTGGCTTGGAAAAAAGGCACTAGATTTGGGAATTGAATTTATACCTAGCGAATATTTGGCCAATACAATTAATCCGTTTAAAGTTTGGAAGAGTTTTACAGAAATTCGCAAAGTTGTGGAGAATTTTAACCCAGACATTGTCCACTGTCATAGTTTCTTTGCTGGATTTTTGGGAAGACTAGCTGTAAGAGGAAAGTATCCTACAATTTTTACTCCTCATGGGTGGGGTTTTAATGTTGGAGTTTCTTTTTTTCGTAAACATTTTGCAATTCAAGTTGAAAAATATGCTAGTCGTTTTTCAGATAAAACACTTTGTGTTTCGGAATATGGAAAAAAGTTAGCTATTCATTATAAAATAGATAAACCTACAAAGTTTACTGTAGTTTACAATGGAATTGAAGATATTTTACCAACTACAAAATGTACAAAAACAAAAGATGAAAAAATTAATTTTGTTTTTGTGGGTAGGTTAACAGAACCAAAAGACCCACTATCTTTATTAAAAGCAATTACAGTTCTACCAGAAGAAATAAAAAAGCATGTTGTGGTTACTATTGTTGGCAAAGGTGAAAAAGCAAAAGAATTGGAAGATTTTATTTTAAAAAATAGTTTAGAGAAACAGGCTTTCTTGGTAGGACTTTTGTCTAGAGAAGACGTTTTTGATAATTTGTGTAATGAGGCTGATGTTTTTGTATTACTTTCTAGGTGGGAAGGCTTACCAATTACCATTCTAGAGGCCATGAGCGCCGGTTTGCCGATAGTAGCTTCTAAAGTTGGTGGAATACCAGAGTTGGTATCAAAAGACAGTGGATTTTTGATTGAGCGCGGTGATTTGGATTCTTTGGTTAAAGCTATAATTACACTTGTAAAAGATCGCGAGATGAGATTAGAAATGGGAAAAAATGCAAGAAAGAAAATTAAGGATAATTTTACCTTGTCTAAAATGTTTGATAAGGTGGAGAGAGAATATAATAATTTGTTGAAATAGCTATATCAAGAAGTTGGTTTAATATGAACATACTTTATATAGGAGCAGGATTTGTTGGAAGTTCATCTGCAGCGATGTCCGCTAGTAGTGGACATAATGTTTTGGTCTATGACATAGAGGAAACAAAAGTAAACATGCTGAATTCTTGTGATAGGGATACTATTGAAGAATGTTTATTTGAGGAAGGTTTGGGAGATTTGTTAGTTAGAAACCAAAAGAATATAAAATTTACAAATGATTACTCAAAAGTAGTTAGTTTTTTGGATAATTGTGATGCTGTTTTTATGTGTCTTCTAACACCAGAAATAGGGGAAACAGGTGAAAGTGATTTAAGTTTTTATAATAATGCGGCAAACAGGTTAGCCGAAACTTTGGTTAATAGAAATGGTGGATTACAATCAAAAAAAATAGTCATAGTAAATAAAAGTACTGTACCTATTAGTATGGTAGATGATACTCAAAAAATCATGGATACTTATAATGTAAAAAATTATGGTGTTGTTTCTAACCCGGAATTTTTGGTTGAAGGAAAAGCTGTCCAAGGATCTTTAAAACCGGATAGGGTTGTTATCGGGGCTTGGAAAGAAGAAGATTTTTCTATTATGCGTAAGGTTTATCAACGTTTTTATGATGACCCTAGAGTAGAATATATAGAAGTGAATCCAAAAGAAGCTGCTGCTGGAAAACTTCTGGCTAATTTTTATTTATTTAATAAATTAACAGTTTGTTTTGATGTTGTTGGTCGAACATGTGAAACCTTTGAAGGTTTACAATTTGAAAGTCTTAGAAAAATACTTACAACAGACAAAAGAATAGGTGATTGGGGTTTTTATAACAGTCTTTACGCGGGTGGAAGTTGTTTTATAAAAGATGCGCGCTCTCTTTCTCATCAATTGCAAACAGGTGGGCAAGGGGCTATTATAGTAAATGAAACTTATCTTGCTAATAAAAGACAATTGGAATTATTTTTAGGTCGTGCAAAAAAGGAAGCTAATTTTGAGTGGAGTAATAAAAAGGTAGCAATTTTAGGGCTTGCTTTCAAGAGGGATACAAATGATGTAAGAAATTCACCTAGTATTGATATTGTTAATTTTCTAAAGGAAAAAAATGTAAGCCAAATCAATGTTTATGACTTGGCAGCAACTAATAATTTTAAAAAAATATTTCCAGATTTAGAAAAAATTAATTATTTTGAATCTGAAGGTGAAACAATAAAAGGAGCAGATGTAATTATTGTTTCTACTGATTGGCCCCAATTTAGGAGTTTAGCAGATGGTTTATTATGGAGTACAGAAGACAAAAAACCACTTATTATGGATGGTAGAAGAATGCTTCAACATAGATACAACGAGCTACAAGGGGCGGGATTTGATATACTAGCAGTAGGTTCTTCATTTATAAAAGGTAAAAAATAAAAATATGGCAAAATATCTAGTGACCGGCGGGGCTGGTTTTATTGGGACAAATATAGTTATACAACTATTAGAGCTGGGGCATAGTGTAAGAGTAATTGATAATTATGCTGGTGGAAAAATGGAAAATAGAATTCAAGATGGTGCAGAATATTTTGAAGGAGATATTCGTAGTATGGAGGATCTTAACAAAGCTATGGATGGTATTGATGGAGTCTTTCATTTGGCTGCATTACCTAGAATGAGTTTTTCTATTGAACATCCAGAAGAAACAAACGATGTAAATGTTAGTGGGACTTTAAAAGTTTTGATAGCCGCAAGAGATAATGGTGTAAAAAGAGTTGTTTATAGTGCTTCTTCTTCTGCTTATGGTGGAAGTGAAGATAATGAACCAGTAAAGGAAAGTAGACTACCAAATCCAAAGAGTCCATATGGCTTACAAAAGTATGTTTGTGAACATTATGTTAGACTGTTTTCAGAACTTTATGGCTTAGAAGGTGTATCTTTAAGGTATTTTAACGTTTATGGTCCTTATATGGACCCAGAAGGGGATTATGCTTTAGTTGTTGGTAAGTTTCTTAAACAAGTAAAAGAAGGTAAACCTATGACTATCTGTGGGGATGGAGAGTATTACAGAGACTATACACATGTGATTGATGTTGCAAGGGCAAATATTTTAGCCATTACAAAAGATACTGTTGGAAAAGGAGAAGTAATAAACATAGGAAACGGAAATCCACAGTCTGTAAATACACTGGCGAAACTAATTGGTGGAGAAACTATAAATATTCCAGACAGGCCTGGTGACCCAAGAAGAACATATGCAGATAACACAAAAGCAAAAGAACTTTTAGGTTGGGAACCAACTGTAAAATTTGAAGATGGGATTGCAGAGTTGAAGAAGGAAATGGGGATTTAGTTTAATAAAGAGTAAAAAAGAATTGCATTTTATTGCAATTCTTTTATTATATTTCTAATTTAGAATCTAGCCTTATCCATTTACCTTTTGCCACCAAAAGGTAGCCAAAAGTGCCGAACATTGACAATTTTAGGCTTAATTTATTTCTTAAACTTATTTGGCTCATCAAGGTTTGCTAAATTTTTTATTCTTTTGTATTCTCAAAAGGAACATA
>CAZHUL010000087.1:0-3480 GCA_964535435.1 uncultured Gammaproteobacteria bacterium
TATGTTGTCAATATAGATTTCAACAAAAAGACCTTCGAAGTGTTCGACAAAAAGCAAGGGAATGAAGGAGGGGGCATCCCCGCCATTACCGAACACTTTGAAGGTCTTTTTGAATAGGTTCTTAGAATAAGAAGCACCCTTATTCAGGGCTACTTCTTTATTTTGTTGCTTCTACAACCTTGTTGAATACTTCTGGATTTTGATCTGCTATTTCGGATAGAACTTTTCTATCTAGCTCAATATTTTTAGCTTTCAAAGCCCCAATAAATTTGCTATAACTGATTCCTTTTTCTTCTAAAGCTGCATTTATACGAATAGTCCATAAGCGACGCATTTCTCTTTTTTTGTTTCTTCTGTCACGGTAAGCGTAAGCTCCGGCCTTTGTGTCTGCAGTTTTTGCAAGTTTAAGTAGGTTTTTTCTTCCGTATTGAAAACCTTTAACTCTCTCTAAAATACTTTTTCTTCTTTTGACGTGTTGAACGCCTCTTTTTACTCTTGGCATATATATGTTTTATTCTGTGTTTTCAATTTATTTTGCGTATGGTAATGCTTTCAAAATATTTTTGTGTCTTTTACCAATGGATAAAGATTTATCACTTCTTTTATTTCGTTTATCATTTCCACCTTCACGAGCATTAAAATGGTCTTGTCCACCAGTACGGCTCATGATTTTAGTACCCTTCTTTGATTTTTTGATTGCAAAGCGTTTTGCTGTTGCTTTGTGTGTTTTTAGTTTTCCCATATGCACAATTTATATCAGATTATCACTGATTAGTCAAGTGTTAATACTTATTTTTTATTTATTATGGCACTTACTGTGTGCCCTTGTCTTTGTGGTTGTTGTTCAAATTTGATTTCAACGGTTTCAGATAATTCTGCAAAAAAGTTTTTTACAACATCAAATGCCATGTTAGCTTTACCTTTTTCTGCACCTTTTAAAATTACATCAACTTTTACCTTATCACCGCGTTCTAGAAATTTTTCTGCTTGTTTTTTGCGGATATCCAGATCGTGCTTACCAATTCTAATTGATAACCGAATTCCTTTCAAGTCTCCCACGCGGGATTTAATTTTTTGTTTGCGCGCTTCTTTTTCTTTTTGGTATCTAAAATGTTTAAAGTCCATAATCTGTGCAACTGGCGGATCTGATTTTGGATTTACTTCTACTAAGTCCATGTCTAGTTCTTTTGCTTTTTCTATTGCATCCTTGATTTTTAAAAGTCCAATATGGTCTCCGTTTTCAGCAAGAAGGCGCACTTCCGGTGCGGTTATTGCGTTATTTATTTTAAAATGTGGTAAGACTAGTTTGTCTGGTCTTTTTTTTCTGGAAATTCTCATTATGTTTTTTAGAAATTATTCTTTTTAATTTGTGGAGATGCTGGGAATCGAACCCAGGTCTAGAGCGGGTTATATAAACGTTCTACATGTGTAGTCATCTTTGGTTTGGGTTATAATTTAATAAAATGACAAAAGCAATTATAACGTGCTTGCATGCAATTTTCAAAACATATCTGCAAGTGGGAATATGTTTCTACACTCGATAATTTTACACCGCAGGATTGCTATCGAGAATCACAGTTGCGATGGTTAAGGCACTTAAGCCAAAACGGGTGCGAATGAAGGAGTTGTAAATGCGTTAGCAAATACGTTCTTCACTCTTGATACTACGTTTGCGTTTGTAGATTGTTTCATGGATTTACGAGGTACAAAACACCCTCGACATGCCCGTTAAATACAACTAATCCGTCTATCGAGGCCAATCACCCCCATTATATAGGAACTGTCATCAAACACCATTTTTACTAAAATTTCTAAATTTTACTAATGAAAGCGTGTTTGGTGACAGTTCCATAAAGAATTGTTGCTAAATACGATTTCAAAAGAAATAGTACCTAGTGGTTGTTCTTTATTAAATAAGTCGTAATGCTTAACTATTTTTAAGTAATCTTCCAAATTCACGATTGATATCTCTTTTTTTGATAGTTTCTCTTTTATCGTAATTCTTCTTTCCTTTAGCTAGACCAAGCTTAATTTTAATGAAGCGACCCCTATTATATAATGAAATAGGTACTATTGTCAAGCCTTTTTCTTGGGATTTGCCTCTTAAATATTCAAGTTCTTTCTTTGAGAGTAATAGTTTTCGTTGTTGGTTTGGATCGTAATCTTCCAATTTACCTGCAAATTTGTAAGGAGATATACGCATATTGGACACAAAAGCATCGTTTCCTAAAAATGACATATGTGAACCTTGAAGCTTGGCACCACCGTTTCTAATGGATTTTACTTCTTGCCCGGACAATATTAAACCTGCCTCAATTTCTTCGAGTATCTCATAATTAAATTTTGCTTTTTTGTTTGTAGTGTATGTTGGCATATAAAACTGTTTACAGTATAGTTTGTTTTCGTGTATTTTACCAGAATTGCATTTTAGTTTATAATATAAAATAGATTTGTTTAGCTTACAAGAATTTTAGATATTTTTCAAGTTATTTTATGTTTTGGAAAAAAGACAATTCAATTCAGTGGCCTTTTGTAATTTTGGCTATCTTTTTATTAGTTTTGGTATTGTGTAGTTCTGTAATAGCGTTTTTCTTAATTTCGGATTCTTCTGGTGATGAACGGGTCTTAAATATTATTACAGAAAGTACAAATTCTTTGGATACGGTTTCTACAATTACCGGAGAAGAAATAAAAAGTAATTATCTTCAAGAAATTGCTAATTTAAAAAGTAGAATAAAAGAGTCAAGCAAAAGTTCCGAGGAACTTTTGGCAGACACAGAATATACATTTTTGAATATTTCTGTACCAAACGAACTTAGAGATTTACATTTAAAAAGGTTTTTAGAATTTAAGGCTTTAGAAAAACAGGCTTTAGAAAAAGAAGAATTGGTTAGTAGACTAGGTGTGGTATTAAATTCAGAATTAACTGATTTTGAATAATTATGATAGAAAAGGTAAAAAAAATACTCCCATTTTTTGTGGGAATTTGGAGTGGTCTTAGTATGTATCTTATACAACTTTATCCAAATATCCGGTTTGTTGTTTTTGTTTGGTTTGTTTGGATGATTGTTGTAATTTTAGTATATAAACAAATTAAAAAGAATATAGAAAATTCTTTTCATTATCTTATTTTGGCAATTACAACTTTTTTTGGAGTTTTTAGTTTTGTTAGCCTTATGGAGGTCAGGTCTATCAGACTGTTTTTGGTATTTTTTGTTGGCCTAATAATGTTTATTTTGACTTCTGCTTTTACTTCAAAGAAAATATTTTCAACAATTTCCCAAAAAACCTTAAGAAGAGTAATGGTAATGGCTTGGGTTTTTAACGCGTATTCCTTTTTGGCCTTGGCTTTTGCATTAAATATGTTTTTTCCAAATATATCTTTTTGGGCTATAAATATAATTGTTGGTTTGGTTTTTGGAGCTATTTCTTCTATAATTTGGTATCTATATTATCCCATTCATCCTAAGTATTTACTAC
>CAZHUL010000088.1:0-3439 GCA_964535435.1 uncultured Gammaproteobacteria bacterium
GCACAGGAACAAGAATGAAGGAGGAGACAGAGTTTAAACCAAAACCACTTGTTCTAGTAGGTGGAAAGCCAATCTTGTGGCATATAATGAAAATTTATAGCCATTATGGTTACAACGAGTTTATTTTAGCCTTGGGATATAAAGGAGATATGATAAAAGAATATTTTTTGAACTGGCGTACTCGTTTGAATGATTTTACTTTGGATGCAAAAAGTGGACAATTAACTTTTCATAATAATGACTGTGATGATTTTAAGATAACTTTTGCAGAAACTGGGTCAAAAAGTTTAACAGGTGAAAGAATTCTTAGGCTTAAAGATTACATTACAGAAGACAATTTTATGGTTACTTATGGTGATGGGGTTGGAGATATAAATATAAAAGATTTGATTGAATTTCATAATAAACAAAACGCAACGGCAACTATTACTGGGGTAAAGACTAATTCTCGTTTTGGTATCTTAAATATAGATGATAATACAGGTAAACTAAAGGAATTTTTCCAAAGCCATGTTACACAAAATGACGGAAGGGGCCACAATGAACATATAAATGGTGGTTTCATGGTTCTGAAGAGAGAATCTCTTAATTTAATTGAAAAAGATAGCATGATTGAAAGTTTGTTTCCTGTATTGGCTTCAAGAGGAGAACTTTCTGTATATAAACATCCAGGAAAATGGAAATGTATGGATACTTTTAAAGAAGTGGAGGAAATGAATAATCATTGGGAAAATGATCCCTTTTGGAAATTATGGAATTAAATATGAATAATTTAACTGGTAAAAATATATTGGTGACAGGTGGGAATGGTCTTGTTGGTGGACATTTAGTTGAAGCGCTTTTGAAAGAAAAACCAAACCAAATTGTATGTTTGGTGCGTTCAAATGATCCAAAGTCTTATTTTTCCTTGCAAGGATTTGATAAACAGGTTGTTTGTGCTTTTGGAGATCTAAAAGACAAAGAAAGAATGGTTGACGTTGTTTCTAGGTATGAAATTAATCACATATTTCATTTGGGAGCGCAACCAATAGTAAACACAGCTTTTTTAAATCCGTATGAAACTTTAACTACAAACATAATGGGTACGGTAAATATCTTGGAAGCTGCAAGGATAAAAGGTGATTTGGAAAGTATTGTAGTTGCTTCTAGTGATAAGGCTTATGGTAAAAAGTGCTCACTTGCAAAAGAAAACGAGCCTTTGGCGGGAGATCATCCTTATGATGTATCAAAGAGTTCGGCAGACTTAATTTCAATGGCATATTTTAGAACTTATAATCTTCCTGTGACAATAAGTCGTTTTGGAAATATTTATGGTCCGGGAGATTTAAACATTAACAGAATTATTCCTGGAATTATGAAATCTTTGTTAGATGGAGTTGAACTAGAACTTAGAAGTGATGGAACATTTAAAAGAGATTATGTATATGTAAAAGACGTGGCAAAAGGTTACGTAGATTTAGCAAAAAATATAAAAATATCAAGAGGTGAAGCATTTAACTTTAGTACTGGTTTTAATTTTTCTGTTTTAGGTTTAATTGAAAATGTTTCTCAGGTTTTAGGAATGAAAATTAATTATAAAATAGTGAATAACCAGAAGAATGAAATACCAGAACAAAGTTTAGATTTTGAGAAAGTAAAACGAATGCTAAATTGGGAAGCAAAGTTTAGTTTTGAGGAAAGTGTTAAAGAAACTTTTGAGTGGTATAGAAAAACATTATAATTTAATAAGTATTTTGGGTTATGTCAAAAATTAAATGCTCACATTTTATTGCAGAATTTCTTGCTAAAAAAGGAATATCCCATGTTTTTGATGTTTCTGGAGGAATGATTGCAAACTTAGAAGATTCTATAAGTAAAAAACAAGGGATAGAGTGTCTTCCTGGGCGCCATGAACAAGCAAGTGGTTTTGGAGCCGAAGGATACGCAAGGATAAGTCATAATTTTGGTGTTGCTATGGCCACAAGTGGTCCTGGTGCTACTAATTTAATTACAGCAATAGGTAGTTGCTATTTTGATTCCGTTCCTGTTTTGTTTATAACAGGTCAGGTTAATACTAAACAAATTAGAAAAAATTTAAAAATGCGCCAGCTCGGTTTTCAGGAGACTGATATCGTCTCTATAGTTAAGCCAATTACTAAATATGCTCAATTAATTTTAAACCCAGAAAATATTAAGTATGAATTAGAAAAATGTGTTTACTTAATGAAAGAGGGGCGGCAAGGACCGGTTTTATTAGATATACCTTATGACGTACAAACAGTAGAAATAGATCCAAATAAGTTAAGATCTTTTGTGGAGCTGGAGGTCAGTTTACTAAGTGTTGAAGAGGTAAAAGAAAATAGTTCTAAAATTAAAAAATTGGATGATTATTTGAAGACTTCAACATCCCCAATAGTTTTGGTGGGTGGCGGGGTGAGATTATCACAAACTTTTAAAGAACTTGAAGAATTTGTTAAAAAAAATAATTTACCAGTTGTTTCTTCCTTGCTTGGTTTGGACTCTTTTCCAGCAATCGAAAAAAATTTCGTTGGTTTTATTGGAGTCTATGGAAATCGTGAGGCAAACATAACTTTAGCAAATGCCGACCTTGTTTTAGTGCTTGGTTCACGCTTAGATAATAAACAGACTGGTGATATAGAATTGTTTTCAAAAGAAAAAAATATTATCCACGTAGATATTGACCTTAGTTCAATAAATACAACAGTAAATTCTGTTTTAGACTTCAATTTAGATTTACGTAAATTTTTTAAATTGGTAAAAAACTTAAATACCCCAGTAAAATCTGGTTGGTTTGATTTTATATCCTCTGTAAAAAATTCTTTTACACGTAAATATCTTTATAATAATCAAAAAATTGATCCTAATACATTTATTTTTGAGTTATCACGTGCTACAAATAATAATACAATTGTAGTAACTGATGTTGGACAAAATCAAATGTGGTTGGCACAATCTTGGTTTTTAAAATCTGGACAAAGATTATTATTTTCTGGTGGAATGGGTTCTATGGGTTTTTCTATACCCACTGCAATCGGTGCATATTGTGCAAATTCTAATGTTCCTGTCGTGGTTGTTTGTGGGGATGGAGGTTTTCAAATGAATATTCAAGAGCTTGAAACCATAAAGCATAATAAGATGCCACTTAAGATTTTTGTTCTCAATAATAAAAATCTTGGCATGGTAAGAGAGTTTCAAGACCTTTACTTTAATAAGAACTATCAATCTACTGTGATTGGCTATTCTTGTCCTGACTTAAAAAAAATAGCCTACGCTTATGATATTGAATATCGATTAATTGATGATTTATGTGAAAATGATAAAAAAATTTCTGAAATATTAGATATAAAAAAACCTGTAATAATCGAAGTTGTTATTGATATGTTCGCGAAACTTGAACCAAAGGTTGTTTATGGTAATTCAATAGAAAACCAATCTCCCT
>CAZHUL010000089.1:0-3397 GCA_964535435.1 uncultured Gammaproteobacteria bacterium
AGAAACGTTGATTCAAACCCTGGATCCCCAATCAAGTTGGGGATGACAGAAAAGATTTTTCACTTCGTTCGAAAATAAACTACCCCGCAGCAAGCTGACGGGGTATTTTTTTATTTAAAGTAGTATTAATTGTTTAGAACGATGTATTTGGTGATAGAGTTTGCCTTGTTGATTAACGTAATTACGTAATTATGGTTGTATTGTGTGACTTTTTTATTACTTCTGACATATGTTCAATTGTACCACAAACAAAAAGACAGCCGAATAAGTTTTTTTGTAGTCTTTTGTTGAAAACAAAAAAAGAACTTTTTAGGTTCTTTTTTTGTTTGTTACAAGTGAAGCGATTCATCAATCAAGAATTAAGTACTTTATAATTTTAGAACAATTAGAACAAGTGAAACAATCCATCAAGCACAAGCGATATATCAAACGAAGTGATACATCACCCTTTTAAGCTGTTTGATTTACATCAATTTGTCTCATATTAGCGTACTCGCTTTTATAAAGGGTAACTATTTCTTTTGTAATGTTATCCCAATTATAATCTCTTTGCACTCTATGTTTATTTCTATCAATCTCCTCTTTAAGTTCTTTTTTGTCTTTGTTTAATACTTTTGTTAAAGTTTTAGCAAGAGAATCAACATCATCAGTTTTAAATACAAAGTCTTTAGTCTTTATCAACTGTTTGTGAGTTGGAATATCAGAAACAATTGTTATCACTCCATAACTCATTGATTCCAAAACTGCAATTGGAAGTCCTTCGTTGTTTGAAGGGTTTGCAAATAAGCTAGCTCCAGAAAACAGTTCTGTCAAATCCTCACCAACCTGTGTTCCTGTAAAAATAATATCTTTATCATCTTCAGCCATTTTCTTAATTTTATCTACATATTTATCTGTACTTGATCCTTCACCTACTATAACAAATTTTTTACTTGCAACAACTGAATCAATTTTTTTAGCTTTTTTATAAGCCTCAATCAAATTATGAACTCCTTTGTCTGGAATAAGCCTTGCGACTATAAGAATATATTTGTCCTTTTTTATTCCCCATTTTTTGATGCTTTCAAAACTTTTTCTTTTTTCTAAATTTGGCACACCGTTTGGAATACAAACAGCATCATTATCATATTTTAAGTTTAGGTAATGGGCCATAACATCTGAAACCACGATAGTTTTGTGAGCAAAATGAGTAGCTGTCCACTCACCCATTCTAAGAATAAGTTTAGCAAAAATACCCCATTTAGCTTGTTTTCTGTCCATTGAATGGAAAGTTGTTATAACAAGAGTTTTTGGAGCAAAAACACGAGGAACCCAAGAAAGCAAAGACGGACCAACACCGTGAAAGTGAATTATATCATTTTTATTTTTTACAGCATCAACTGTGGCAATTAAAGTATGTGTAATTGTGTCTAAATGTTTTGTACGAACAGAAGGTGTATGTTTAATAGAAATACCCTCAAATTCTCCATCTTCGGATTTTGTATACCATTTTCTTGCATAAACTGTGATGTTAAAGCCAAACTTAACCAAGCGTACAGCTAATTCATGTACGTGTCTTTCTACTCCACCATAATTTGCGGGTAAACCTTTTTGTCCAATAAAGGCAATTTTCATACTATTTTTCGGCTATTTTAAGCCAAAATTATAAAATTAATTATCAAAAAATTATATCACATTTTACCCCTTTTGTCAAGGTAAAAATGGAAAAAAATATAATAAAATACAAAAATCCGTTTTAATAACGGATTTTTGGCTAAATTAAGCTATTTTTATGGATAGAATATAACAAATCCTAAGGTTGAAGGTCTGTAAAATTCATAAAGTTGAAGGTCTTGAAAAAATTCTAACCAAACGATTAATCCTTCTTACCTTACCTTTTGGCACCAAAAGGTAACCAAAAGTGCCGAACGTTGACAATTTTTGGACTAATTTATTTTTTAAACTTATTTAATTAACCGCAGTTCGCTAAATTAATTATTTTCTTTTCTGTCATCCTCAGCTTGACTGGGGATCCAGTTTGAATCAACGTTTCTGGATTCCCGATCAGGTCGGGAATGACAATAAAAAATTAGTCCAAAAATTTCAAATGTTCGGGAGGTTGGGAATTTAGAACAATTAGAACAAGCGAAGCGATAGAACAATTGGAACTTCCCGACCACCAAGCGAAGCGATACATCAAGTTGAACGCAGTGAAACGATTCATCAAACGAAGTGATCCATCAAGAAGCGTGATCTATCAGTTTCTTATACAATGAGAGCACTTGTTTTAAATGTTGTTCTGGTGAGTTTGTTTTTAACACCTCTTTTCTAAATTCCTGCCCTATTTCTAGTCTTTCTTCTTCTTTTTTATTGAACCAGTACTTAATTTTCAAAGCTAGTTCTTCTGCATTTCCAGATTCAACAAGCATAGAATTTGGAAGCATTTCAGGTATTCCACCAATTTTTGAGGCTATTACAATTTTACCCATTGCTTTGGCCTCCAAAACGCTAAGTGGGTAATTTTCATAACTAATAGAAGGCGAAATCAAAATTCTAGCTCCTTTTATTAATTCTTCCAATTTCTTGCCTGTTTGAAAACCTGTAAATTCTACATTTTTAAGACCTTGTTGCTTTACTGCCCGTTGCAAAATATCTAGTTGCGGACCTTCTCCAATAATTTTAATTGGAATTTCCGGATTATTAAATGCTGTATCAATCAAATAACCAACACCTTTTTCTTCGGAAATTCTACCTACAAAAACTATATAACCTTTGTCGCCTTTTGCTATTTTAAACTTATCTGCATCTATTGGGTTTGGGATATTTACAAATTTTTCTTTTTTCCATTCATATTCTATACACTTATTTTTCATAAATTTACTTGGTGCAATAAATTTATCTACCAAACGCTCATAATAACGCATTATTTTGTGATGAAAAATCATTTCTAATGTCAAAACAATACTCTGTGAAAGACTATCTTTTTGGCACTTATTTTTGATACAGCTCAAATACCAACCTTTGCAATCTTCTTCATGAACCGCACCGCGATAAAACATAGAATAATTTGGCACAATTAATTTGTAATCATGCAGGGTCATTACTACGGGAATTTTGTACTTTTTTGCAACAACCAAAATAGATGGTGAGATGTGGTGATAGATATTATGAATATGAATTATGTCTGGCTTTTCTTCTTTTATAAGATGCTCCATTTTTTTCTTTGCTTCAAAAGAATAAAAAATTCTGCCGATACCTTTTAGTTTATTTAAAAAAGAAACCTTACTCGGATCGTTAAGTTCTACATTTGAAACAAAATATTTACTAAATGGAGTTTTTAAATTCTTGGGATTTTCTATGGAAATAGGAATAACAGTATGCCCTTTTGACTCTAACAATTCAGATAAATATAAAAAAT
>CAZHUL010000090.1:0-266 GCA_964535435.1 uncultured Gammaproteobacteria bacterium
TCTGTATTCTCAGAAAACCATAAGTTTAAAAAATAAATTAGTCCAAAAATTTCAAATGTTCGGAAGGTTTAGAACGAGAAAAGAACAATTAGAACCTTTTTTAGCTTAATCTGCATAATCTGCTTACTCTGCCTAATTTGCTTTTCTTAAACCCAACGGGTTAAAAAAAGTAGGATTAAAAATAAAACTCCGTTTACAGAAAGAAATACAATTTGGTTTTTCCAAATAATACCTTGTGTAGAAAGATGAAAGCGAATAAAAAGCTG
>CAZHUL010000090.1:276-3312 GCA_964535435.1 uncultured Gammaproteobacteria bacterium
AATAAATTAGTCCAAAAATTTCAAATGTTCGGAAAATGAGAACTTCGGACAGTTAGAGTTTCCTTACTTAATCTGCATAATCTACTTACTCTGTCTAATTTGCTTTTCTCCCACGTCATCCCGAGCGAAGAGAGGGGTCTCATTCTTTATTTCACCAAAACATTGTATTTCTGTACCATGTTATCTGTATCATATATCATGTTTTTTTGTTATAATATAATCATCAAACAATTCCTATGAAATCACCCAATTTTTTGGATTTTTTATATAAAAAAGGAAAGATTAATTTTTTTGCTGTCTTTCTTGTTTTTATTTTATTATTTACACCTTTTGCCTTGCTTTTGGTTTTTTCGCCTATTGTGGTTTTTGCAATTATAATGAGTATTTTGATAGGAATTTTTGTGATTCGCTTGGAACTCGGTATTTATTTGCTGGCTTTTTTTGCGATGTTCCAAGGTTGGGAAGTTAATTTTTCTCAATATTCTTGGGCAGAGTCCATTCCTTTCATTACTCAGTTGAACGCGCCGTTGGTTGATTTTTTGGCTTTATTTTTATTATTTAGCTTTATTATTGCTTGGTCTTTTAAAATTATAAAATTAAAAGGAAAAAGAATAAGAGATAAATTTCCGGGAATTTTATGGTATGGAGCTTTTATTTTAACTAGTATGGTCTCTATATTTTTTGTTTACAGTAATTTTTTTAGCTTAAGTATAAAGTATCTTCTTCGTCCAATGGTATTTATTTATCTTGCTTTTGTTTTTTTACCATATCAACTTATAAACAGACGAAAAGTTGTTTATAGAGTTTTAAATATCTGGGTGTTTCTTGGGTTTATAATTTCTCTTTTTGGTTTGTCTTCCTTGTTTGTTGTGGGTAGTGTAGAGTGGTTACGTGTAGTTCCTTATAGTTTTATGGGTTTTGCTCCACTTGGGGTTAACCACAATGTTTTGGCAGAACCTTTGGTAGTAATTTTTCCTATTTCGTTATTTTTATATTTAACTTCTAAGTCCGCTTTTAAAAAACTTATTTTAGGGTGTGTTTCATTTTTAATACTTACCGTCGCTTTACTTACTCTTTCTAGGGCAGCTTGGATTTCTTTGGGGGGAGAAGTACTAGTTTTGGCTTGGTTTACAAAAGACATAATAATTGATTTTTGGAACAAAAAAGCTTTTTTCTTTAAGACTCTTGCAACTGTTGTTTTGGGAATAGTTATGGTTTATATGAGTTTGTTTATGTTTCAATCTTCTATTGTAGAAAGTTCTACAACTGCCAGAGCCGAGGCAACACGCGTGGCGTTTTTTTATACACTTCGTAGTCCTTGGATTGGTTATGGTCCGGGAATGTTTCAATATGTTTTGGCAGATACAGAGATTTTAGTTTTTGAATTTGGAGATCCGCTTGATTCTCATGGATTTTTACAAAAGGTTTTGTTGGAAGAAGGTTTTGTAGGTTTATTCTTTTTCTTGGGATTTTTGATTTGGGTTTTGTGGACGCTTTGGCAACGACAGCATAAACTGGAATTTTCCAAAAAAAGAAAAATGCTTTATCAAACTCTACTTGTTTCTGTTTTAGGAATTATGGTTTTTGAACTGTTTAATACGTCCTACTTTAATGCAGTTATGTGGTTGCCAATTGGTGTGGCGCTTGCGACGATTAAAAGACTATCAAAGGATTAAAATGAAAAAAATTCATATTGTACATATTATTCCAACTCTTGGTTTCGGTGGTGCCGAGCGTTTTGTTATTGATTTGGCAAATAATTATGATGAAAAAAAGTTTGATACAACAATTATAATTTTACAAAATTACATTCCACTTAAAAAAGAATTAAAAAGAGGTGTTAGAATAGTTTTTGTAGAGAAAAAAGGTAAAATAAGTTTATCTTTGTTTAAGTCTTTAAAAAAGAAGTTAAAAACTTTAAATCCGGATGTTGTACACACACATTTGTTCGGTGGGGATTTTTGGGGTAGGTTTGTGGCGCATAGACTTGGTTTTCCTGTTGTCACCACAGAACACAATATAAATACAGATGAATCTTTCTTTAAAAAACATATTAAGATTCTCATGAAGAATTGGAGCGATGTTTATACAGCACCGTCAAAAGCTGTAGTAGATTTTATGAAACATGAATACAAACTAGAAAAACCGGTTCATAAAATTCGTCACGGAATTCAGCTAAGTAGATTTACCAAAACTAAACCGGCACAAATTAAGAAAAATTTTAAACTTCTTATTTTGGGTAGACTTGCAGAGCAAAAAGGGCATAGAGTTGCACTTTCTGCACTGGCAGGTTTAAAAGATTTTAAATGGCAGATGACTATGGTTGGAAGTGGAGATAAAGAAAAAGAAATAATTTCGTTTGCAAAAAGTTTGGGAATTGATGATAGAATAAAAATAGAAAAACCTACTACAAACGTTTCGGAACTTTTGAAAAATTTTAATATAATGATAGTGCCATCACTTTGGGAAGGTCTTGGAATTGTGGCTATGGAAGGAATGGCGAGTGGGCGAGTAGTAATAGCCTCTGCAGTAGACGGATTAACAGAGGTTGTAAGAGATGAAGAAACAGGGTTATTATTTGAAAAGGGTAGATACGATGATTTGCGTGCAAAACTTCATTGGCTTTTTAACCATCCTCATGCTGGCGAAGAACTGGCAAAAAAGGCAAAGGTTTTTGCAGCGGCCCATTTTGGGGTAGAAGAAATGGTTAGACAATACGAAGAAATATATTTATCACTAGTTAGAAAGAATTAAATCGAAAGTTCATAAAGTCGAAAGTATAGAATGTTCTGGTGTTTTCATTCTGTCATCCCCAACTTGATTGGGGATCCAGGGTTTGAATCAACGTTTCTGGATTCTTAGGTCAAGCCGGGAATGACATTTCAAGAACTAAGGATTAAGTTCTAAGAATTAAGTTTTCGGACTTTTGACTTTATGAACTTTCTACTTATTCCTTAGATCTTAATTCTTATTTCTGTCCTTTCCTGTCATCCCCAACTTGATTGGGGATCCAGTTTGAATCAACGTTTCTGGATT
>CAZHUL010000091.1:0-3292 GCA_964535435.1 uncultured Gammaproteobacteria bacterium
CCTAAAATTGTCAACCGTTCGGCACTTTTGGTTACCTTTTGGTGACAAAAGGTAAGATGAGAAGGATTGATTATTGTTTTAAAAGGTTTTAGTGAATCAGAGACGAGATCCTTCGGCTTCGCTCAGGATGACGTGTTCGATATTTGCTCTTTTCTAGACTTTTGACTTATTTCTATTTTTAATACTTGCTTATACAACAACTTTTATACTATAATTCTCATATAAAATCAAGTTTTACTCTAAATTTACTCAACTTATGGAATTTATACTATCTGCTGGTTTCGTCATTTTAATAATTACCTGTATAGGATTGGTGATTGCACTGCTTAAACAAACAAAAAAAGGTGAAGGAAATAATGAACAAGTTTTTTCGATGCTTCAAAGCCAGATTCAAGAGCTAAATCGTACACTAGATACAAAAATGAGTGAGTCTGCCCGATCTATGGACGACTCTCAAAAACATCTTCACAACACAATCCAACTACAATTTGGGCAAAGTTCCAAGATAATTGGTGAGGTTTCCGAGAGACTTACCAAGCTAGACGAAACAAACAAACAAGTGGTTGGGTTTGCAGAACAGCTCCAAAGTTTGGAAAATATCCTTAAAAATCCAAAACAAAGGGGGATACTGGGCGAATATTTTTTGGAAACAGTTCTAAAAAACGTATTACCCCCAAATTCTTACCAAATGCAATATAAGTTTCAGAATGGAGATATTGTTGATGCGGCGATTTTTTTGCCAAATGATAAGATTGTACCGGTTGACTCTAAATTTAGTCTGGAAAACTATAATAAGCTGGTTTCAGAGAAAGATGAAACACGAAAAACCCAACTTGAAAAGCAATTAAAACAAGACCTAAAGAATAGAATAGATGAAACAGCAAAATATATAAAGCCGTCGGAAAATACTATGGACTTTGCTTTGATGTTTATTCCGTCTGAAGGTATTTATTATGATTTACTTATTAACCAAGTTGGGACTGTAAAAATAAACACACACGATTTGATTGAGTACGCTTTTAGAGACAAGCACGTGATAATAGTTTCTCCAACAAACTTTTATGCTTATCTACAAACAATAATGCAGGGGATGCGAGCATTAAAAATAGAGGAGAGTGCCAAAGAAATAAGGAAAAATGTAGAAAAATTAAGAGTACACTTGGTAACTTATGAAGAAAGTATGCGAAAATTAGGAGGACATATGCAAACTTCTGTGAATTTTTATAACAAAAGCTACAAAGAATTTGGTAAAATAGACAAAGATGTAATGAAAATAACTGGTGCCGAAAAAATGCTCGATGATATTCCAGAATTAGATGGAGTTCAAATAGAAGAATAGGTTGACAGGATAATGAAATAAATATAAAATTGAAAGACAAAAAGAGGGGAAACCCTCTTTTTCATAAATTAAAAAATATGGATTATAAAAATTTAACGCCCGAACAACTTAAAAAATTTGGTGAATACGTTCTAATTAAAGCAAAAGATGAGTTAGCTCGTCTTATTGCCACAGAAAATAAAACTTCTGTTCAAAATTTGAGGGATTTGGATAATTTAAATTTAACCCTTTCAAAAGCTTTTTCTATTCTTAGTGCGATGGAATCATTGCACCCAAAAGAAGAGGTACGAGAAGCTTCCGAAGAACAGATAATTTCTTTGAGTTCTTTTGCTAGTTCACTATCTTTGAATCGTGAGCTTTATTTGGCTGTAAAAGATGTAAATATAAGTGATTCAGACGAAACAACAAAAAGAATGTTCAACCATACTATACGCGATTTTAAGCGTAGTGGGGTAGACAAAGATGACGAAACTAGACAAAAAATTCAAGAATTACAAGACAAAATTACAGAATTAACTTTAGAATTTGATAAAAATATTCGTGAAGACAGAAGGACTCTCGCGATTTCTGAAGATGAAAAAGAAGGTTTACCTCAAGATTTTATTGATAGGTTAGCAACTGATAAAGGTGGAAATAAACTTATTTCTACAGATCCAAGCGACTTGTATCCAGCTCTTACTTTTGCAAAAAAAGAAAGTGTGAGAAAAAACCTGTCTTTATTGGCTAATTCACGCTGTCCTCAAAATGAAAAACTACTAAAACAAATTCTAGAGGCTAAGTCTGAATTATCACAACTTTTGGGTCATAAAAATTATGCTGCTTTTCAATTTGAAGTAGAAATGGCAAAAAATGTTGAAACGGTAGATGAATTTTTACAATCTTTGGACAATATGACCAAAGTTGTAAGTGCAAAAGAACTAGAAGAATTAAAAGATTTATCTAGGCAAGATGATACTTTATTAGAAAATGGTTCACTTCCGGTTTGGAATTCTCCATATTATACCCAACTTTTGAAAGAACAGAAGTTTGGATATGATTCAAAAGAATTCCGCCCGTATTTGCCATATAACCAAGTCGAGACGGCAATTTTAGGGATTTATAGTGAATTGTTTGGGATTGAATTTGTGCAAAATACCGAATTTCCAGTTTGGGCGGATGATGCAAAGTGTTTTGATGTGCTTGAAGATGGAAAGCTGATTGGAAGAACAATTTTGGATATGCACCCAAGAGAAGGGAAGTTTAAACACGCCGCTTTTAGCGTACTGACTCCTGGTATAAAAAATAGGCAAATTCCTGAATTATACCTAATGTGCAACTTTCCTGGCGGAGAAAAAATAGAAGAAACACTAATGCAAATTGATGATGTTCAAACTTTTTTTCATGAATTTGGGCATATGCTTCATGGAATTTTTGGAAGTAACCAAGAATGGAACCAATTTAGCGGTTTAGAAACTGAATGGGATTTTGTAGAAGTTCCTTCTCAGTTGATGGAACAATGGCTATATGATCCTGCAGTTTTGCAAAGAATTGGGAAACATTATGAAACTGGTGAACCAATCCCAATGGAATTAATTCAAAAAAGAAAGTTATCTGAGAACTTTGGGAAGGCGACTTCTGTTCGAAGACAACTATTCTTCTCTAGATTTTCCTTGGATATTCATACAAAAAATCCAGTTGATATTAATTTTTCACAAATATGGAGTAGTCTTGCCAATGAATTATCTCCGGTTAGTTATACAAAAGAATTATTGCCTTGGAATACTTTTGGGCATTTAACTGGATATTCTGCCGAATACTACTGTTATATGTGGTCGCTTGCTCTCGTTTATGATGCAATGACTCAGTTTGATAAAAATAACATGATGGATTCGGCGCCAGCCAAACGCTTCCGAGATTTGGCCTTGAAGCAAGGTGGCGTACGAGATGCCGTTGATATGCTAGAAGATTTCTTAG
>CAZHUL010000092.1:0-1352 GCA_964535435.1 uncultured Gammaproteobacteria bacterium
TGACATTTCTAATTCCTTATAGTATGACATTATCATTTCCGTTCTACATAAAAATCTGTTTTTTAATTGACAAAACATCGATTTTCTCATATAATTCTAAAACCGTATTTATAAAGTTGAAAAAAGTAGAATTTATGGAAAAGAAAAAAAATAAAATGAATTTTGGGATAGTTAAGAATTTTTTGGTAGTATTTTTAGTGCTATTTTCAGTTGCTGCAATTTTGAGTTTTGTAGATATGAATCAAGAACAGCCAGACATTATTGGAATTGGTCAGTTGGCCCAAGAAATTGAAGATGGTTCGGTTAAAAAAATTGAAGTTCGTGGAGATAAACTTGTTATTCAGTTGAATAATGAGGAAGCAAAAACACAGGAACTAAAAAAAGAATTTGGGCAATCATTTTCAGATGCTATATCTGTTTATAATGTTTCAGAAGAGAAAATTCGTTCTGTTGAGGTTATTGTAGAAGAAGAAACAGGTTTTGCATTTTGGCTTTCTGTTTTAGCACCTTACTTGCTCCCTTTAGTTTTTATTTTGGTTATTGTTTACTTTATGACAAGACAAGTAAAAGGCGTAAATAGTAGTGCTATGGGTTTTGGTCAAAGCAAGGCAAAAGAATTTAACAAAGACGATAAAGGTAGAATTAATTTTTCTAAAGTAGCTGGGGCAAAAGAAGCAAAAGAGGAGTTAGAAGAAATTGTAGAATTTTTAAAAACTCCAAAAAAGTTTGCAAAAATGGGTGCAAAGATTCCAAAAGGTGTGCTTTTAATGGGGGCACCCGGAACTGGAAAAACACTTCTTGCCAAGGCTGTAGCAGGGGAGGCCGAAGTACCTTTTTTCCATATTAGTGGTTCAGAATTTGTGGAAATGTTTGTAGGTGTTGGTGCAAGTCGTGTCCGTGATTTATTTGGCAAAGCAAAAAAAGCCGCACCAGCAATTATTTTTATAGATGAAATAGACGCAGTAGGAAGAAAGCGTGGCTCAGGGCTTGGTGGAAGTCATGACGAAAGAGAACAAACTTTAAATCAAATTTTGGTAGAGATGGATGGTTTTGAGCCAAATTCTGGAGTAATTATTATTGCAGCTACAAATAGACCAGACGTTTTGGATCAGGCACTCTTGCGCCCAGGTAGATTTGATAGAAGAGTTACAATAGACATGCCAGATATTGAAGATAGAGAGGGTATTTTGAAAGTTCATGCAAAAAATAAACCATTATCTAAAAAGGTTTCACTACGAAATTTGGCAGAGAGAACACCCGGATTTACCGGAGCAGATTTGGAAAACTTATTGAATGAAGCTGCAATTTTGGCAGTCCGTAGAGATGCAAAGGAGATTAATGAAGAAATGATT
>CAZHUL010000092.1:1362-3247 GCA_964535435.1 uncultured Gammaproteobacteria bacterium
TTTGGAAAGTATTGAAAAAGTTTTGCTTGGACCAGAGAGAAAATCTAGGGTTATGCATAAAAAAGAACGTGAAATGACAGCTTATCATGAAGCTGGACACGCAATTGTTGGGCATTTCTTGGAAAACTGTGATTCTGTTCGTAAAGTTTCTATTATTAGTCGTGGTATGGCTGGAGGATATACTTTAAGTATGCCGGAAAATGATATTCGTTATAGAACACTTGCACAATTTAAAGATAACTTGGCAATGACTTTGGGTGGTTATGTGGTAGAAAAAATGATTTATGGGGACAATGAACTTTCAACTGGGCCATCTAATGATTTGAAACAGGCTACCAAGTCTGCCACATCAATGATTATGCAATATGGAATGAGTGAAAAGCTTGGGCCAAGAATGTATGGAGAGAGAGAAGAGATGATTTTTTTGGCACAGGAAATTCATGAAAAGAAAAATTATAGTGATAAAACTGCTGAACTAATTGATGGCGAAATAAATAACTTATTGAATGAAGGAATTGAACGCGCAAAAGCAATTTTGCAAAAACATAAACCAGAATTAGAAAAGGTTGTAAAAATGTTGATTGAAAAAGAAACAATAGAACAAAAAGCATTTGAATTTTTAGTTGGAAAAGGAGTCAAAAAAGAGGACTAAAAAAATAAACAAAAATAAGAAAACAATGGTTTAAACCACTGTTTTCTTATTTTTAAATAGTATTTTTTATTAAAAAATATCGCTGAATATTATTTCTACTAAAATTTTTAAATTTTACTAACGAAAGCGTATTTGGTGACAGTCCCTAAAAATAAAAAACCACCTTTTTAATTGGGGTGGTTGTGGGTTTTAGGGAAGTTTCTTTAAAGAATTCATAATATTATTAGTAATTTTGTTCATGTTTATGGTCGACGCATTATTTCCCATCAATGCAGTAAGAACAAACCTAGTGATACCATTGTGCATTTGTTCTATAAAAGAAATTGATAGTTTGATGTAGTATTCCTGGGCTCGACCATTGTAACTTTCAGGCACATTCGTATTTTCTTTGAACGCACCCAATACTGCTTGTCCCAAAAAACCGTAATCTTTGGCAAACTGAAGTTCACACAGATTTTGGTTTTTGAGAATGGGAGATTGATCTTGTTCTTTTTGCACGTCTTGCACTTCCATGTTGCGCACTTCTCCATATTGTTTGAAAAGAACCTTCCTAAGTAAGATATAATACATTAAAAAATAAAACTTGTCAATAGTATAAAAACAAAAAAACTAAATTGTAAGATTTAATTAAAAAACCGTCCAAGAGACTGGGCGGTAAATATATGAAAAACAAACTACTTCTTGCGAAGAATCGCACGAAGAGGTGATTTTCTAAAGAAGAGTCTTGCCCAATCATCTGGCAAAAAGCCGTCTTGTGTCCAGTGAATCCGACGACCTAAAGCAACGGGTTGAGAATATTCAGGATTAAGAGGAATAACCTGTTTGCCAATTTCACGATTAGGCTTAATTATGCCTGAAAAAAGCTCTGAGCCATCGTCATCCAAAATTGTCAAATGATCACCAGCTTCCAAATTATGCAAACCACTGTAACCTTCTTTACCATCTTCATAAAATGTCCACATAACACCTTCACACCCAGTTTCGAAATAGTCCTCAATTATACCTTTCAATTCTTTTCCGTTTTTTTCCATTAGTTTGTCCTCCTTTTGTGATTAAAACTCCTTTTAAATTATAAATAAATTAAGTAGATAAGTCAAACATATTATTATGGGACTGTCGCCAAACACCATTTCTACTAAAATTCCTAAATTTTGGCTACGACTTCAAGAAAAAATATTTCCGATGCTCTGCAGGGCAAATATTTTTTCTTTTCGTCTCGCTCAAAATTTAGAA
>CAZHUL010000093.1:0-3218 GCA_964535435.1 uncultured Gammaproteobacteria bacterium
CGCTGTATTATGCCACATTTATCACTTTTCAGCCTACTGTTTTGTCTATTAACCCTAATTTTTTGATATTCCTTTTCATAAACATTTTTTTCTTCATAAAAATTAAATTATTATTAATTTAATTAAAACTTTAATAACACTAAAACAGATAACAAAAAGTAGATACTTTCATATCCACTTTTTTAGGTACGGTTCAAACTTAACCGATTTTTAAATAATTTTTATACTCTGTCGTATTCATGCATCGTAATCTGAGATTCTACCTGTTTTGCAATATCAATAGCTACTGATACTATAATTAGTAAACTTGTACCACCAATCGCCAAAGACTGTGTGTGGGTTAACCCTTGGACAACCAATGGTAATACTGCAATTACTGCCAAAAATAATGCGCCAAATAATACTATCTTATTCATTGTTGATTTTAAGTAATTTTCAGTTTCTTTTCCTGGACGAATTCCAGGAATAAAAGCACCTTGTCTTTGTAAGTTTTCTGCCATCTTGTCTGGGTTAAAGATAACTTCTGTATAAAAGAAAGTAAATCCAAATACCATCAAGAAGTACAAAATTCCATAAATAGTTTGATTGTTAAAAATCTCCACCGTGCCACGTGCAATAGTCCCTACTATTCCGACATGCCCCACAAAAAATTGTGCTATAAGCGGTGGAAACAGAACTACTGAAATTGCAAAGATAATAGGTATAACTCCAGCCATATTCACTCGAAGTGGCAAATGAGTTTGTTGTCCTTGCCCAGACCTACCACGAATTTGACGTGCGTATTTTACTGGAATATTTCTCTGTCCTTCACTAATAACAACTACAGCTACAATAGTAATGACAGCAACTATTAAAAACAGTACGTATGTAAACAAGTCTGCTGAATTATAATTGATAATTAAATTCTGAAGAACTCCAGGAACTGCCGAAATAATACCTGCAAAAATCAATAAAGATATACCGTTTCCAACTTTTCTATCGGTTATTAATTCTCCAATCCACATTAAGAACATAGTTCCAGCTGTAATTGTTATCATAATTGAACTAAGTTGAAAAAAAGTAATATCTCCGACTATATCAAATTGTGATTGACGCAAGATATTTATCATTGCGTATGACTGTAAAAAAGCAAGTGGAACAGTAGCAAGACGAGTATACATACTTATCTTTTGTTGTCCTGCTTCGCCTTCTTTCTGCATTTCCTCTATCTTTGGGTAAATCATACCCAAAAGTTGAAATATAATTGAAGATGTAATATAAGGTGCTACCCCAAGCATCACAATAGAAAAGTTTTCCATTGTGCCACCTGAAAACAAGTTCATCAATCCAAAAATTTGATTTCCCTGCAAAAAGCTTTTAAGATTTTCTGTGTTCATCCCAGGAACTGGAATATGGGCTGCCAATCGAAAAATCACCAACATCCCTAATACAAATAATACATTATTACGAATATCTTTTATCTTCCAAATACGTTGTATTTTTTCCAACCACATAAAATAAGTACTATAAAATTGAGTAAAAAGAATTAAAAAGAAACTGGAAACGCAAGTAGTCTTTATTCAACAGAACCACCAGCTTTTTCAATTGCTTCTTTTGCTTTTGCAGAAACACCGCACCCTTTTACTGCAATTTTTTTTGTAAGTTCACCGTTTGCTACTATTTTAACACCTTTTTTGATACTTCTAATAAGTTTCATTTCTTTTAAAAGTTCTGGAGTTACTATTTTACTCCCATCCATAGTTTTTTCCAAGGTAGACAAAGAAACAGCTTCTTTTTTAGCGTAGATACTTTTAAAACCACGTAATTTTGGAACTTTCAACAAAGCTGACTTCATTCCAAATCTTTTTAGACCGCCTGCTCCACCTGTACGTGAACGCTGTCCTTTCAAACCACGTCCAGAATAAGTACCTTTACCACCATTACCACGCCCTACACGTTTTTTTGATCTGTTTTTTGGTGATTTAATTGTATGCAATTCTATTGCCATATTTTTCTATTTATTTTTTCGTCTCAACTTTTTTAACTACTTTTTTCTTTGCGACTTTTTTTTCAGCAATAACAACCGGTTGGACTTCTTTTTCTGAAATTATTTCTTCTTTATTTTCTAAAATTTGAGGATTACTCGCAGTTTTTGTTTTAGGTTTTCTGTTTATAGCTTCTTTCTTAAAAGATTGTAAAGCTACAAATAATGCTTTTACATTTGTAATTTTATTATTAGCTCTACCAATGACCCTAGCAGAAGCATTTGGTACTCCACCCAATTCCAGAACTGTACGAATTACACTTCCTGCAATAATACCAGAACCTGCTGGGGCTGGTTTTACCATTACTTTTGCCGCTTTAAATTTAGCAGTAACTTTATGAGGTAAAGTATCGTAAACAATAGGAATTGTAATCATATTCTTTTTTGCGTGGTTGTAAGCCTTATTCACCGCAATTTGTACGTCTTTTCCTTTTTCAAGACCATAACCTACCCTACCCTTACGATCTCCAATTATAAGCAAAGCACGAAAACTTAGTTGTTTTCCACCAGCTGTCACACGTGTTACACGTGACAAATCCACAATTTGTTGATCAAATTCAGGTTTTTCACGTTTAAATTTTCTTGACTTTCCTTTAAATGCCATAGAGTTTTATTTAAACAAGTTAAAATTTCAAACCACCTTCGCGTGCACCTTCTGCCACAGCTTTTACACGCCCATGATAAAGATAACCTGCACGATCGAAAACAATACTTTCAATATTTTTTTCTTTTGCTTTTTCAGCTAAAACCAATCCCAACAAGTAAGCTTTTGCAACCATTCCTTTTCTTTCTCCAGCATCACCGTTTTTAATATCTTTTTTGCTATTTGCACTCACAATTGTTTTTCCTTCAGAATCATCAATAAGTTGTAGATCTATTTTTGTCAAACTTCTAAAAATATTCAAACGAGGTCTAACAGCAGTTCCAACAATACGTGCTCTTACACGTGCTCTTCTTCTTTCTCTTGTTTGTTTTCTATTTACTTTCGCCATATTATTTTATTTTAAGCTGATTTTGCAGCTTTACCAGCCTTACGACGAATCACCTCGTCTACATATTTAATACCCTTACCCTTATAAGGTTCTGGTTTTTTAATTGCTCTTATTTCTGCTGCAATCTGTCCTACCAATTCTTTATCAATTCCCTCAACTGTAATCAAATTCTTCTCAACTGTTAATGTGATTCCTTCTGGAAC
>CAZHUL010000094.1:0-2988 GCA_964535435.1 uncultured Gammaproteobacteria bacterium
CCCAACTTGATTGGGGATCCAGGGTTTGATTCAACGTTTCTTTGTTTTTAACCCTGGATTCCCGATCGGGGTCGGGAATGACAAAATAGGAGTTTTGACTATTGTTTCCTGTCATCCCCAACTTGATTGGGGATCTAGGGTTTAAATCATAATTCATTATTTTTTAATAAAGTTAGAAATAGTAGAAAAAGTATTGATACTAAAGACCCTGGATTCTTAGGTCAAGCCGGGAATGACAATTATATATGTTGGTTTCTTTTCTTTTCGACTTTTTACTTAAATCTTAATTCTTAAAATGCACGGAATGACATATTTTTTATAAAAAAAAGAATCCCCACTCGGGATCCTTTTCTTTTTTTACTTAATCTGCTTAGTCGTTAGTCTGCTGTCCTATATTATTTAGGAACAAAAGCGATTAAACCGGCAATTCTAGATTGTTTGATAGCTTTTGCAGTTTTTCTTTGGTGTTTAGAACAAAGACCTGTTCTACGTCTTGCGCCAATCTTTAAAAAAGATGAAACAAAACGACG
Source organism: uncultured Gammaproteobacteria bacterium (assembly GCA_964535435.1). Taxonomy (GTDB): domain Bacteria; phylum Patescibacteriota; class Patescibacteriia; order Magasanikbacterales; family UBA922; genus JAKITS01. The sequence continues at coordinate 531 of CAZHUL010000094.1, forward strand.
AAGAACTTGCACATCTTTGTAATCAACTTCTTGTGCATTACTTTTGCAAAAGTGACAATACTTTTTTTTGTTGTTTGTAGACTGTTTATTCATAACTATTTAAAATTTCTTAAAATGGGATATCTTCAACTCTAATCTCTTCGCTATCGTTTGCTTCTACTTGCCCAGAAGGGGTAGAAGATTCTCGTTGAATTGTAGATGTTTCTTCTGAACCGCTTTGGTCAAAATCTCCACCTGATTGGTTTGAACTTCCTTTAGAGCCATCTAGCATTATCATTTGGTTTACGATAATTTCTGTTCTGTATCTTTTCACGCCGTCTTTGCCAAGCCAATCTCTAGTTTCTATTCTACCTTCCAAAAAAACTCTGCGTCCTTTTGATAAGTATTGACTAGCTATATCGGCCAAACGTCCCCACAACACACAATTATGAAATTGAGCTTTTTCTTGCTTGTTTCCACTCTTGTCTGTCCAAGTCTGATTTGTTGCTACAGATAATGTAGCTACATTCTGACCACTTGGGGTTGTTCTTACTTCTGGGTCAGCCGTAAGTCTTCCTAAAATTGATGCTCTATTTAAGTCCATAGATTTAAATTAAACTTTTTCTAAATCGCTCTTTAAAATGTTGTCTAAGTTTTCATCAATTTCTTTCAAATCAATCTTTTCTGATTCTTTTTTTGGAGTAAAAGGTGTGCTAGTTCTCTCTCTTCTTCTGTCGCTTGGTCTTTCTTTTGGTGTGTCTCTGTCAATTTTTGACAATGTCTCCATTGATGTTTTTGCACCACCAGATCTTTTTTCTGTTTCTGCTCTTATTTTAGGATCAAATTTTGTGATTACAGATCTCAAAAGTTCTGTTACCTCGTTTAATCTTCTTCTAATATCTGCAAATTCTTCTCCTTTTGCCTCAAAACTTAAAATTTGAAAATATCCATAACGGATATGTTTGATAGGATAAGCCAAACGACTCTTTCCTAAATCTTGTATAGACACCTTTTCAATGCCATTTTTTGATAAAATTTCTTTTACATTTTCAATTACCGGTTTGACTTCTTCTTCTGTAAGAGTCCCTGGCAATATGCATAATAACTCGTAGTTCTGCATAATACTTGATAAAACCACGAAAACGTGGTAAATTATTAACTATATATAAGTGGGTTTAGCCACATTTCGTAATTCGTTGTAGTTTGAACTTAATTAAATTCTAAACTAAAACTAAATATGAAGTGCGTCTAATATACCAAATCACTCACAAAATGTCAAGAAAACCAATTATGAAATACATATTCAACTTAGGACACCAACCCAAAATCTCTCTGGAAGAGATAAAATCTGTTTTAGAAAGATTAAAAATTTCCAACGAAATTTATTTTCAAAGTGAAAAATTTTTGATTTTAGAACTAGATAAAGAAATAAACTCACAGAAAATATTAACCGATCTTGGTGGAACGGTTAAAATAGGAAAAGAAATAGAAAAAACAGAAAATATAGGAAATACTGCCATAAATTATCTTATAGAAGCTCAACCAGATGGTAAAATTCAATTTTCTGTAAACGGAGATGACAAGAAAAATATTGCCATCGCTATTAAAAAAGGTTTAAGAAAAGAAGGACGCTCTGCTAGATTTGTAGAGACCAACACAAGTGCATCTGTGGTTTACAACAAGTTAATGCAAAAGCAAAGCGATCTTACAGTTGTAAGAGGCTTACTTTTTGTGACAGAAGCAATTCAAGACTTTGAAGAATTTAGCAGAAGAGATGTAGAAAGACCTGCGTTAGATAAGAAAAGTGGAATCTTACCTCCAAAACTTGCAAAAATAATGTTAAATTTAGCAAAAGGAAGCCCAGCAAAAAATACTTTGTTAGATCCTTTTTGTGGTTCTGGTACAATTTTAAACGAAGCGATAGTTTTGGGATATAGCAAAATTATAGCAAACGATTCTAGCAAAAAAGCAATAGAAGATTCTAGACAAAACGTAAAATGGATAAGTACAGAAATTAACAAAACACCAAATATAGAATTTCTTACAGAGAGAGCTGAACAATTGCACACAAAATTAAAAGAAGGATCTGTAAATATTATTGTGACTGAGCCTTTTATGGGAAAACCTTTACTTGGCAGAGAAACAGAAAACGAATTAGAAAACCAAGCAAATGGACTTTCTGATATGTACCTTGCATCATTTAGAAGTTTCCACAAAATTCTTGCACCAAATGGAACAATAGTATTTATATTTCCACAATTTGGATTTAGAAATGATTGGATAAAAACAGAAAGAATTGCAGAAATAGAAAAAATAGGATTTAAAGTAATGCCTTTTTTTACAGGCAGCTCTCTACTTTATTATAGAAAAGGACAATTTGTAGCACGAAACATCTGGCGCTTTAGAAAAGTTTAATTGACGTATTATCTAATTTGTTTGTATAATGGGACTATCACCAAACACCATTTCTACTAAAATT
>CAZHUL010000095.1:0-1564 GCA_964535435.1 uncultured Gammaproteobacteria bacterium
TTTGAATTTTTTGAAACAATTGAAATAATTAACAATTTAACTCTAAAAACACAAATAACGCTTATAACACATTTCTTTTTTTATGCCGGATTATCTATGTTTATCGTTAGTTTTGAAAAACTTTACAATCTTCAAGGAATTTATAAAGATATAAAAAAATAAAATTTTTCTTTATATCTTTCTTAACAATTTTTTATTCCAAAAAATAAACAGCAAGCCACGTGGTTATAGGAAAAGCCAGTGCAAGCCCCATACTTCCTGCTAAAGTTCTTATAATTTCCGTAGCGATTGCTTCATTATTTATAATTTGAGCAAAACCCAAACCAACATCTTGGTTCACTGTAAATAAAATTAACAAAGGCAAAGATGCTCCGGCATAAGTAAGAAAAAGTGTATTTACTATTGCACCCAAATGCGTTCTACCTATCTTGTTTGCAGATTTAAGAACTTCTTTTTTAGAAAGTGATGAGTTCACTATTTTTATCTGCTCTACGGCTTCTACCTGTCCTAAAATTGCGTCATCTAAAACTCCAACTGTACCAATTAAAATTCCTGCTAAAAGCAAACCTTTAAAATCTACAATTCCAGTTCCTATTCCAACCAAAAAAGTTGTATCTTCAGATGAAAAACCAGTCAGTCGAGTAAAATAAACAAATATCCAAGAAAGTACAAAAGTTAAAGTCAAAGAAATTACAACACTCAAAAGTGAAATATGAGTTCTTTTATTAAAACCATCTGTAATATAAATGATAGAACCTAGAATTGCTATTGAACCAAGTAACGCTACAATAAGCGGGCTACTTCCAGAAATTATAGCTGGAATTATGAATTTTATAATAACAATAAAACTAATTATCAAACTAAGAAGTGATCTTAGCCCTTTTGTTCTTCCAACCGCAATAATTAAAATTACAAAAAGAATTGCCAATAAATATAAATAGCCTCTGCGAACAAAATCCATTATATAAAATTGGTCTTCTCCATTTAGGCCTTGGTTCCAGTTTAAAACAACTCTATCCCCTACTTTATAAACATTCTGACTCACTATATCTAAATTTTCGATTCCATTATAATCAACTTTTTTATCTTTCCATGAACCTGTTAAACCTTTTAGAGAGATATCTTGTTGAAACCCCCTACTCCCATCTTCTCTTGTAAATTCTCTTTCGTTTTTTATAGTTAAAACTTCTGCTTCAAAAGTTTCTGTGGTTGCTGTTGTATTTTGAGCAAAAACATGTAATGGTAGAAATGTAAAAAATAATAATAAAAACAAAAAATATTTTTTAAACATAAAAATATAAATTAAATTAAGTAGTTAAATTATTATAACATTTTTAAATCTATCAAAGAATATGCATTCTCATAATTCTTTGATACAATAAGCCAACATGAACAAAAAAGATATACAAAATTCACTTAAACACAACTTTGGGCTTAATTCTTTTCGTCCTAAACAAAAAGAAATTGTAGACACCGTTTTGGCTGGTCAAGATTGTCTAGTCCTTATGCCAACCGGCGGAGGAAAATCCCTGTGTTATCAACTCCCAGCAACTATTTTACCGGG
>CAZHUL010000095.1:1664-2893 GCA_964535435.1 uncultured Gammaproteobacteria bacterium
AAAAATATAGAAGGTTATTATCAAGAAATTGGGCGTGCTGGCAGAGATGGATTACCAAGTGAAGTTATCTTATTTTATACTTTTGCGGATGTTGTTTTGCTCAAAAGATTTGCGACAGAAAGCGGACAACCCCAACTTCAACTTGCTAAACTGGAAAGAATGCAACAATTTGCAGATTCTTTAATTTGTCGCAGACGAACCTTACTCGCCTATTTTAATGAACATACAGAAAAAAATTGTGATAATTGTGATGTTTGTGATAACCCACCGGAAATTTTTGATGGGACTGAAATAACTCGTAAAGCACTTTCTGCTATTTATAGATTGAAATCAAATGTTGGTATACAGATGTTAATCGACGTTTTACGAGGTTCTAGTCGTTTTGACCTAATTGCATCAGGTTTTGACAAAATAAAGACGTACGGCGTGGGAAAAGACATTTCACAAGAAAACTGGCATCACTATTTACTCCAAATGTTAAACTTGGGTTTAATAGATGTCGCATACGATAACAATAACAAACTAAGTCTTACAAAAATTGGTAAGGAGGTTTTGTTAGGGGAAAAACAAGTTAAATTTGTAACACTAGAATCCATAGAAGAACGTGCCAAAATACAGGCCAACGAACCAAAGAAAAATAAAAGAGAAACCGCAGAAGAAGAATTATTTGAGCTTCTTCGTGAACTACGCAGAAGTATTGCTAAAAAATTAGAAATTCCTCCATATATAGTTTTTAACGACAAAACTTTAGATGAAATGACTCAAAACATGCCAATTACAGAAGAACAGATGAAGAAAATCACCGGAGTTGGTGATAAAAAATTTGCATCTTACGGTCAACAATTTATCGACGAAATTACAAAATTTATAAAATCTCGTGATACCAAAGAAACAAAGTTTTCCGGAAGTACTCAACAAGTGACCTTTGCTCATTATCGTCAAGGAGCGCCTGTGGCCCAAATTGCTAGAGAAAGAGAACTTTCGCCACAAACAATTTACAACCATTTGATTCAACTTTATGAAGAAGGCTACGACATAAAAATTTATGACTTTATGACTAAAGCAGATTTAAAAGAAATCTTAGAAATGATAGATAAAAAAGGAATACCTGTAAAATTAAAGCCCTTTTATGACAAATTTAAAGGAAAGTTTAATTATGAAAAACTAAAATTTGGGATTGCTCATTATAAAAAAATAAACACCCAAAAAGGTGTAATACAAATTTAAAA
>CAZHUL010000096.1:0-2891 GCA_964535435.1 uncultured Gammaproteobacteria bacterium
ATAAGAATAATAGCCCCCTGATAGTTATTTATAGCCTTGGCAATAACTGGAATATGGCGGAAATTAATATGGTTTGTAGGTTCATCCAAAATCAAAAGTCCTGGTTTCATAAGCACTAGACGTGCAAAAGACAATAAACCTTTTTGACCTTCTGACAAATTAGACACATTTAAGCCCATCATTTCGCCTGTAATCAAGAACCCAGACATCATACCCAAAAGCCATGACACTTTGCAAAGAATCAAAAACGGTCTGGTCATAATTCAAAGTTGCAAAGTCTTGGCTGTAATAACCAATCACAGTATTTTCTAAAATAGTTGTACCTTCATGATTATCAGTTAACAAAGAACGCAGTAAAGTGCTTTTTCCAATTCCATTTGGACCAGAAATCAAAAGTCTGTCTTTTTGTCTTAGTAAAATATCTACTTTTTTTGTTATTGGTTCGTGATTTTTAATCACTTTTACAGATTCTATTTCATTTGGGATAGTAAATTCTCTAATAGTCTTGTCTTCACGCCTAACATCTACCTTATTATCTTCCATGTCCCTTACCTCTTCCTTCAATTTACTAGCTAGTTTACGCATTTTTCCTCCTTTGTTTGCAAAAAAGTTAACTTTTTCTTTGTTGTCTTGTATTTCTTTTTCCAATTGTGCATTTTTCTTTCTTTCTCTTTCTACCCTCTCGGTTATCTCTTCTACCACAGTATAGTAGTCACCAACATAAGTTTCTATCTTTTTTGTAAATACATCCAAATAAATAACTCCCTCGGTAAAACAGTTCAAAAAATCTGCGTCATGAGAAATCACAACCACAGTTTTATCGTACATTATCAAAAATTGTATTAAACTATCTATTCCCTCGGTATCTAGATTATTCGTTGGCTCGTCCAAAAGTAAAACATCTGGATTTTGTATAAGTGCGTAGGCAAGTAAAATTCTAGCTTGTTGGCCACCAGACAAATCTCCAACTTTTCTATCTAACGGTATATCCAAATTAACAGCATTCATTACCTTACTTATCTGACTTTTTATATTTCCTGGAACTTCCGCAAAAGCTTTCCCAAAATATTCTTCAATAGTTAAAAACAAATATTCCTTATTCATTACCTGCAAAGCTGTACCTATGGTTATATCTTCATCAATATGTACTTTACCTCTTGTAGGTTTTAATTCCCCTGTTATCAATTTAAAAATAGTACTTTTCCCGGCCCCATTTTGCCCCATTAGTGTCAATTTTGCCCCTTTGCGCATACTAAAAGAAACCTCGTCAAGTACGGGTTTTTTTGTTGCGTATTCAAAATATACGTCATCGAACCTTAAAATTACGTTTTCTGCCATAAAATAGAATAGTTTATATTGAAGGAAATTATCTCATAATTTTGATGTTTTGTCAATATTTTGAAATGGCGAATAATAATATAAAATTATTATTAGAACAATTATTTAAACAAAAAACCCTATTTAGGTTTTTTTAAAATAAAAAATATTATGTCTTAGTTTTATATTTGAACATTCAAAATACCCAACTTTTCCAAAAGAACAATAGTGCTAAAAAATCCAAAAAATAAAAAGATAACTCCTATAATAATTTTCCTAAATACTTTTGGTTGAAATACTTTTGGTAAACTTTTGTAGTTAAGCCAAACTACCAAACCAGTGTGGACAAACATAGCAAAAGCATTAATTACCGCCCCCATTATAATAAGGGTCTTTGGTTCGTAAATATTGCACAAAAACAAAATTATACCAAATAAAATTTGTGCCCAGACAAAAAAGTAATAAATTCTAGATAAATTAATTGCACTTTTTGAATTTCTTTTTAACCTGGCAATTGCAATATTTTCGGCCATAATTCTACTTGTAGAGTCCATAACTCCTAGTTGAGTTTGAAAAAGCATAATTGACACCACAACTAAAAATAATGTTCCAAAGATAGGAAGCAAACTCTGGCCAATTATTCTTCCCTCGTTAATCACAAAATTTATTCCTTCCGAATTACCACTTAAACCAAAAGTAGTAGTAAAAGATAGCAACATTAAAAGTGCCATAGACATACTACCAATAAACAAAAATACTATAAAATGTTCTAAATTAATTACCTTCCACCATGCTTTAAAACGAGAAATACTCTCTTCATTTACTATAAAATCCTCCCCCGTAAGTTTAATTTTTGCTTTTTCTTTGCTATGAAAAAGACCAACAATCTTTTGAGAATACCTTCCCATTCCATAACCTTTTTCTTTAACATAAATTGATTGAGTTAAATTAAGATTTCCACCAGCTCCAGAATAAGCAAAAGCTGCCAAAAAAGTCGCCAAACCTATTCCATGTGGTAAAAACCAAAAATTATCTCCTCGCCCCACAACACCACTAGCCAAAGACACCCAACCAGCTTTTGAACTTAAAATTATTACCAAAAGAAATATAAAAGGTACCCCAATTAAGATTATAGTTTTTGTTATCTTTTCCATTGTGCTATAGACTGTTTTACCAACACTCAAAATTATACCAATAACAATTAACATAACAATTGCTATCCATTTAAAATCTGCAATTCCCAAAACCGATGATAAAACCTTGGCAGAAGCAGCAACAATTCCGGGTAAACTAAAACCAATAAAGGTGGATAAAACAAACCACGCAGTTGCCCACTTAAAAATTCTAGCGATACCAACAAAAACGCTTTCACCCTTTACCAAAGCATAACGTTCAATCTCCATGTTTATAAAAAACTGGAATGTAATACCAAGTATTGCCCCCCAAGCAATACCCAAACCATAATTTGATGCCAAATAAGGCCAAAGAATGACCTCGCCTGACCCTAGATCAAGCGCAAGAATAATATAACTAGGACCAAGAAGTTTCTTTATACTAAGTGGAGCTAGAAATTG
>CAZHUL010000097.1:0-2855 GCA_964535435.1 uncultured Gammaproteobacteria bacterium
GTATAGATGCTTATGTTGATGACAACGGAAAAACATATTTTTGTCCGCTCGTAAAGATTACCACCAACAAAGAAATAGGCGGCGATGATTTTTTTGGCTATAAACAAACAACCCCCTTAAATTTAAAATCTGGAACAGAAGAAGATGCACAAGACGTTGCAAACCAATCAATAAAAGCACTGGGATTAAAAAACACCACAGCCCATATAGAAATGATGAGAAACGAAGATGGTTGGAAAATTATCGAAGTTGGTGCAAGAATTGGTGGTTTTAGACATGATTTGTATGAAATGACTACAAACATAGATCATAATATGAATGACATTCTAATTCGTATGGATAGAAAACCAATTATACCTAAAAAGATACGCGGATACGCAACGGCAATGAAATTTTTTACACCAAAAGAAGGAACATTAATAAAGGTTTTAGGCTTAAAAAAAGCAAAAAAAATATCCTCAATCAAAAAAATAGATGTGTTAAAACATCCGGGAGAAAAGTGTCAATTTGCAAGAAATGGTGGTATAAGTATTTTTAATGTAATTTTATTTAATAAAGATAAAGCACAATTACTTGCAGATGTTAGAAAGTTAGAAAAAATGATTAAAATAGAAATAAGGTAGTTTTAATATGAAAATGAAAAAAAATATTATTTTGTTTATTGGTATTTATATTAAAGATATAAACCAAAGTCTAAAAGAATATGAAAAAATAACTGGAGAAAAATTTAGAACAGCTCTAATTTATGATGAAAAAAAACCACCTAAAAAACCGAGTGGTGTTGATATTTTAATTCCTTGCAAATTTAGTTCTTTAAATAGTATACAAAAAGCCCTTTTACCACATACGGACAACTTTGTGGCAGTAGTATGTAGGGGGGAATATCAAATCCAAAATTTTGCAAAAGTTATACCAAATTTACCCTATTTAAAAACACCCACAACAGAGTCTCTTTTGTGGTCATCAGATAAGTTATTAATGAGAAAAAGGTTATATAATTATAATAAAAATATTGCTCCTATTCATACAATTGTGGCTGACTATGAAAAAGACACAATAGATAAAATAACAAAAAAGGTTGGGTTCCCATGTATTGTAAAACCTACAGGACTAGCCGGAAGTCGTCTTGTTACTATGTGTTTTGATAAAGAAGACTTACAAAAAACTTTAAAAAAAGTTTTTAAGAAAATAAAGAATGTTTATAAAACTACCGGCGGAAACTGGGAGCCAAAAGTTTTAGTAGAACAATTTATGGAGGGTAGTATGTTTAGTATAGATGCTTATGTTGATGACAACGGAAAAACATATTTTTGTCCGCTCGTAAAAGTAATTACCAGCAAAGAAGTAGGTGGAGAAGATTTTTATGGATACAAAAGAATAACACCACTAAAATTAAAATCCGAGACAGAAGAAGAAGCCCAAGACGTTGCAAACCAATCAATAAAAGCACTGGGATTAAAAAATACCACAGCCCATATAGAAATGATGCGTACAGAAGAAGGTTGGAAAATTATAGAAGTTGGTGCAAGAATTGGTGGTTTTAGACACAGTTTACATAAACTTACTTTTGGGATAGATCATCATATGAATGATATCCTAATTAGACTGGGCAGAAAACCAATCATTCCAAAAAAACTTAAAGGATACGCAATAGCAATGCAATTTTTTGCACAAAAAGAAGGAACACTTTCAAAAATACATGGTCTAAGAAAAACTAACAAACTACCATCAATTTCTAAACTAACTGCAAATAAAAAACCAAACGATAAGTGTACTTTTGCAAGAAATGGAGGAACCAGCGTAATAAATGTTACTTTATTTAATAAAGACAGATCACAACTACTAGCCGACGTTAGAAAAATGGAAAAAGTAATACGAATAGAATTAAAATAATATGAAAAAAGTCTTCATTCTCACAACCTGCATGCCCGGTAAAACATCCCCTAGTCTTAAGTATTTTAAAAAAGCAATAGGAAAACTAAATATAAAACTAAAAATTATCTTTGCAGACCAATGCCATTTAGAAATATACAATAAAAAACTTACCATATTTGAAAATAATGTTCCCCTTGAAGGCATTAAAAAAATACTTTTTATAAAAACACTATCTTCTTCAAGTAATGTATTTCACAAATCTTTATTACATCAACTAAAATTTGCTGGAGTTATAGTAATAAACGATTATGATGGAACAGTAATTACACGTGACCAATTCCACACACTTCAAGTTTTAGCAATTCATAAAATTCCAACCCCAAAAAGTTTTTTACTTGGATCAACGGATCAAATAGATAATATTATTAAACATTTAGGAAAACCCCCTTATATCACAAAAATTTTAGATAGTAGACAAGGACGTGGTGTATTTATTGTTGAAAGTAAAAGAAGTCTTCGTTCTCTTGCAAGCACTATCGTCGGAAACAAAGATTTTGAACCACTTTTAATACAAGAGTATATCCCAGAAGCAAAAGGAAAAGATCTTAGAGTGTTTGTTATCGGTGATAAAATTGTTGCAGCGATGGAAAGAAAAGCTATGAGACGAGGTGAATTTAGATCTAATTTTAAACTTGGTGGCACTGTAAACAAAATAGATTTAACAGAAGAAGAAAAAGAAATGGCGCTAAAAGCTACAAAAATTTGTGGTTTATATATTTCAGGAATTGATATAATCAGAACAAAAGACGGGCCAAAGATAATAGAAGTAAACTCAAGCCCAGGAATGAAAGGAATTATGCAAGCAACTGGTATAGATATACCGGCTGAGATACTAAAATACTCTATAAACGAATAGAGTTTTTATATTTTATAAAACAAAAAACTAGGTTTAAACCTAGTTTTTTGTTTTATAAATAAAA
>CAZHUL010000098.1:0-2841 GCA_964535435.1 uncultured Gammaproteobacteria bacterium
CTCCAAATACTTTTTCCTCTTGAGACATTGATCCTTTTACAGAACTTACCAAGTTTGGAATCAAATCGAAACGTCTTTGATATTGTGTTTCTACTTGAGCCCACTGCCCGTCCACTCCCTCGTTTGCCGTAACCATTTTGTTGTAAATGTTGAATGCATAAAATCCAATCAACACTGCAACCACCAACAATCCTATTGCTAATTTTTTCATAACAATTATTTTTTAAAAATAAATCATAAGGTGTATAACCCTTGAAATAAAATACTATCTTATTGTATACTAAGTTTAGTAAAATATCAACTAATAAAAATATATGGACAAGCTAACTACCAAAGAAGGTTTAGGTAAAGAAGTAAAAAATATAGGTGACGAAGGGACTGAAGAACTATCGAACGTAATACAAGAAGCAAAAGATTTGGCTGACATTTTAACTGGCAAGGTTGATATATCCCCAAAAGAATACGCAACAAATTTAATTGACAGTGAAATTAATAAAATCCCATCAGGAAATGAATTTTCAGAAGAAAAAATTGCAGGTTTTATTAGAGCAACGCAGTCTAGAATGGAACAAGAAAGTAAAACTTTCTTGGATAAAACACTACAAGAAAACTGGACAGAAGAACAAACAAACCAAAAGGCTTCTGAAATATTAAGTTCCATGAAAGATATAGCAAGAAAAATGATTTACGAAGAAGTAAAAAAATCTGAACAAGCATCTAAACTAAGTAATGTTGAAGGTTTAAAACAAAAAATAGATAATTCTGAAAATGTAGAATTATTAGCAAAATTGGAATTATCCGATACAGAAAGACAGCAAGTTATTGGTAATTTGATTGATCAGCAATTAAATTTGGCTAAATCAAGCAAAGATTTTAAAGAAGAAGTTTTGGGTTTTACCGGAGACACACTTCCATATTTAAGCGACATAGAAAAAACCAAAATTATAGGAATACTAGATTCCTCAGCTTTAAAATCTAAAATATTAGAATTGAAAAGACAGGCAGTAAGTCCGATGATGACCGATAGAGATATACAAATGAAAGCAATGGAAATAATAGAAGGTTCAAAAGATTTTGGGAAAGGAATGAAAGAACTTGTCTCTAACGAAATAAGAAAGGCAATTTCAATTCGACAAACTCCCACAATAAAAACATCAAAAGTTGAAAATCAACCAACAGTCCAACTTGGAATTAAAGGACCAACACCAATTCAACCAAAAGGTGTTTGGGATACAATCAAAGGAATTTTTGGAAAATAAACCAAAAAACCTTGACAAATAACAAAAAATGTAGAATAATTGAGCATTGCCTAAAAAACAATGCTCTTTTAAAAATCAAGGAAACCCACCCAGTACAAACTACTGGATAAGGAGAGAAAACATTGAAAGAAGAAGGCAAACTCCTACATTTTCCTATAGCAAATTTAAGCCCTCCATTGGAAGTAAAAGTGGATCTTTATGATAGCCTATCTAGGCTAATCAAAAATAACATAGCATTAAGTAATCGAATTCAAGTTTGGTTGCTTATGTCTTGGTTTATGGATGAAATACTTAAGACAAGATCTTTTTTCATAACTTCCGAAAAACTTAATCAAGCATTTGTATTGTTGAATACAGATGCAAATAAATTTTTGAGAGAAGAAATGTCTATATTTAGCAATGAAAACCTTGAAAAATATAGAACTACATTTTTCAAGGTTTGTGTAGAGATAAATGACGAGGAAGACAGACAAAATACGTTTGGTCTGTTAGCCCTCATCCTTTATGTTCATAGAAATAATTTGTAAGTAAAACCACCGTAAACGGTGGTTTTTTTATTTTTATCCCAATCTCTGTCTTGGGCGTATTATTCTAAGTATTTTGTTTAAAAATCCTTTTGGTTTATTTTCTTGTTCGGCAGCATCTTGCCTCAACATTTCGTCTCGGTGTTTATTAGCCTCAGCTTCATAAACTTGTTCTGAAGTTGGTGCCTCAAAACCTCTTGCATGAACTTCTGGACTTCCACCACCAATTTTTGCCCTTTCTTCTGCAAGTCTTTCTTCATCTGCACTTATAGCTCCAGCAATTTCCTCTGGATCTATAACTCTTGCGCAATTTTCTGGGCTTCCGCCACCTACATTTTTAACGACACCTTCTGTCAATCCTTTATCTACCACTACTTTAGGTTCTGATACATATCGAAAATCTTTCGCATCCATATATCTTCTCTTGTCCCCTTTATATTCTTCTCCTGACATAAAATTATATTAAAAATAATTTATATTAAACATTGCTGTCCTTTGCATTTTCCAATGTCGCTATTTTCTGCCTCTATTATAGCAGATTTATAAGCACAATAATCACATTCTTCGCTGGCTTTCGGAATTACATTTTTTGCCAAAGTTTTGCGAGCGTCAATTAAAGTTTTTTCTACCCAACTGTCGTCTCCTTTATATGGAATCACAGCCACATCAAACTCCAATTTGCCGTCAAAAGCTTCTTTGTCTGCCCTACCATTACAATATACAAAATATCCTGTATCAGAAGTATCAAATCCATTTTTGCGCATAAGCCATTGATAAACTTCCATCTGGCGTTTGTAACCAATTTGCCATGGTGCAGTTATATTTACTTCACCTTCTTTACTTGTAGCTTTGTAATCTACTATTAGTATTTCATTTTTTGGATTTATCCACAAGTCATCAACCGCCCCAGTCACGATAAAATTTGTAGGCTCGTGTAAATATGTGACACCTTTAAAATTCTCTCTCCATTCATTTAAATCTTCGTGAGCAAAAGGAACAGCATCTACATTATATGCTTTCATTAGTGGGTGTTGGGTGTTGTTTGCTCTATGAATATC
>CAZHUL010000099.1:0-2836 GCA_964535435.1 uncultured Gammaproteobacteria bacterium
TACTTACAAAACTATTCGAAGTTCTTATTCAGCCGGACATAAAAGTCCAAATATTGTTTTTATGGACATTCCAAAACAGCTTGAAAAAGAAAACTTGAATACAAACTTTATAATCAGAAAATGCCAAATTGAAAACACAAACGATATTGCCATTACCAATTCTTTTGGTATGCCGTCAATGGATTCGGATTTCATTTTGGAAGACATAAAAAAAGCTCACGATAGTATAAAAGAAGGACAAATTTTAATAGTTTCTGTAGTTGGAAGTCAAAGCGAAAAAATAAGTTTAGCCGAAGATTTTGTAAATGTTGCAAGACTTGCGAAAGAAGCTGGAGCAAAAATAATTGAGGTAAATTTTTCTTGCCCAAATATAAAAAGTAAAGAAGGAATTTTATACAAAGATTCTGAACAAGTTTTTGAAATAATAACAAAAGTAAAACAAGAAATACAAGAAACACCACTTATTGTAAAACTTGGATTTTTTGATAACAAAGAGCAATTAAAAGAAACTTTAATTGCAATAGAAAAAGCCGGAGCAAGTGCAATTGCAGGAATAAATTCTGTTTCTGTTTCTGCCCAAAAAGAAGATGGCTCGCCTGCGCTTGGATTTGGTAGAGAAAAAAGTGGACTTTGTGGAAATCCAATTCGAGATTTAGCGCTAGAATGGGTAAAAGACGCCAAAGAAATTATTGAAAAAGAAAACTTAGATTTAAAAATTATTGGAATGGGCGGAGTAAGTGAACCAAAACATTTCAATGAATTTTTGCAAGCTGGAGCAGACATTACTATGACTGCAACAACAATGATGTGGTATCCACAAATAGCCAGTGAATATAAAAAAGAAGTTCAAAAAACTAACCTTATCTTAGATTTATTTGCAATAGGCGCTGTTAAATTTGGTGAATTTACTCTCAAAAATGGCACACTTTCCCCTATTTATATAGACTTGCGTGTGACAGTTTCTTACCCAAAAATTCTAATGAAAATTGCCGAAACATTACACGAATTAACAACAAACACAATTTTTGACCTTATTTGTGGAGTTCCATATACTGCACTGCCTTTTGCAACAGCGCTATCCATAAAATACAACGTTCCAATGGTAATGCGTCGCAAAGAAGCAAAAGATTATGGAACAAAAAAAATAATAGAAGGAGTTTTTGAAATCGGACAAAAATGTTTAATTATAGAAGATTTAATAACAAGCGGTTCTAGTATTTTAGAAACTACGGAACCACTCAAAAATGAAGGTTTAATTGTCACAGATGCAATAGTTTTATTAGACCGCCAACAAGGTGGAAAGGAAAACCTGCAAAAAGCAGGAATAAAAGTAAATTCTATCTTTAAAATGGATGAACTACTAACAATTCTTCTCGCTCAAAATAAAATCTCGCAACAAAAATTTGATGAAATAAAAAATTATCTTCAACAATAAAAAAACGGAAGAAACTAATCTTCCGTTTTTGAAACTAAACCGACGACCACTCCACCCATACCGCCTGAACGATATGAGGCAAATACTCTTGAAAAACCATATCCTCGGTTGGCTTCCAAGGATAAAAAGACAAAATAACACAATTTAGACAATCTTCCTTCAAAATATGTTTTTTCACAAAAATTAACTCGGTCCACAACTCTGTAAACCGAATTAATTGTGTTTCATAAACTCCTTCTTTTGCTAAATCCTCGTCCAAAGGATTAAATACTTTTATTACCTCCAAAAAGATTCTGGAGACTTTCTCAAATGCCTTAATAGAATTTTGCGCTGTTTTCATCACTTCGCCCTCCATGGTTTGTGAGTAAAAAGAACTTAGCAATAAAATAACAGAAAAACAACAAAAAGTCAAGAATTTAAACCTAAAACTTGCATAAATTAACATTTTACTGCTTTACTTAAAGAAAGGCTCCTTACAAATAGAGGAAACCAAAAATGAACGAAGATCTCGCCAGAGTCATTATAGGTTTTATTTTATTAATTTGTTTTTTATATCCACTCAAAAAAAAGCATATTTTTAAAAAACATCCAATAGCAAGGCATATTGCTGTTTTTATAGTTTGTTTTTTATATATAACTTTTATATCTCGCTACGTTTTCTTTTTAGATTTAGTAATAATCTTGTTTATTTTGACTTTTATTTATATCATAAGATTGATATTTTTTAAAAAAAATGTCAATTTAAACAAAGTACAACCCAAAAGGAGGTAAAATGGATCTTTTAAACTATACTTTGTGTGTTGCAATTATTGCAGTTACTTATGCTTTAATTCCCAAAAAAGGGTTTTATTTATATCTAATTATAATTTTTATTATTTTGGGTTTTGCACTAAATTATGTACCTATGAATTTCTTTTCAAGAATAACAATAACAATTCTTGGAGTTGTCTTTGGTGACGCTCTAAGAAAAAAATTGACACAAACAAATACCAAAGAAAAATAAGAAAAACCGTCCAACTAGGACGGTTTATTTTTTATAATGACTTTTTAGAATAAACGTGATAATATAACGAAGTCCAAAAAACCAAAGGAGGCAAAATGGATCTTTTTACTTTTGTATCATTAGTTTTAACATATGCAATTATTTGCGCAATAACACCGATTAACAAGATTTATGGAATTTTTATTTTTATATTATCCGGTCTTGTATTAGGACGGACAGCAAATAATAATTCAGTATTTTTTTAATTATTATTGGTGCAGTATTAGGAGGAATTTTAGAATATATTTTAACTATTAAAAATTTAGAAAAAGAAAAAGAAAAAGAATAACAAAAAAACTGCCTCACTTGAACCGTACCCCAAAAAGTGGACACGAAAATGTCTGCTTTTTTTGTGTTCA
>CAZHUL010000100.1:0-2796 GCA_964535435.1 uncultured Gammaproteobacteria bacterium
TAACAAAGTATATGAGGTTCAAGAAAAAGTGCGTTAATAATTTTTAAAGGTTGCACTTTTTCTTTCACCCAAATTTTGCAAAAAATAATTAAATTTTAAAAGGAATTTGTTTGCAAAACTTCTCATATACTTAAACGTTGTACAAAACCCTCCGCTTCGCTTCGGATTTTACACAACGCGCGACGGTTCCCCGTTGTTGCACGATATCCTCCGCTTCGCTACGAAAACGATTTATTTATAAAAAAATAAATATAATATCTAATTTAAATCTTTTATGGAAAAATTTACAACATTTGAATATGATGAGAGTCCAGAACATAGACTAATTACTCTATTAAAGGAAAAAGGATTGGAAAATCAGGAAGCCAGAGATTTTTTGATTAACTGGACAATAGAATAAGAAAAAAAAGTTGAGGAGTCAACAGATTCTGGGATGAAAATTCAGTTTGAACTTAAACGCGCACGTTTATATTTGGAGGCCGGGCTTGAGGAATATGCACTTGAAAGTTTTGAAGACGCTAAAATACTAGCTTGGAATTTACATAAAGATGAACTTTATAATGCAATTGAGGAAGAGATGAGTGAAGCTGAAAAATTAAAATAAACAAAAAACTACTCAAATTGAGTAGTTTTTTTATTCATAATAAATACAACGAGGCTTTCCTTGGTGCGGAAACTATTACTACAAAAATACCCCGGGGTTCTACCCCGGGGATCTTTATTTAACTAAGTCCAAGTGCCGGTTTTATTTGTCGTATATCTTCTTCAATTTTTTCAATAGATTTTTCGTGGCGTTTCATTCCGTGTGAAATCATTACAATCTCTTGGTTTCGTGTTTCTACAAGCCCAACTAATTTATCTAGTGTTTTTGAAATATTACGAAGATCATTCTTTGTCGCCATTTCTTCTTTTATTGCGCTAAACTGTTCATCATGTTCTATCATTTTGCGAGTTATGTTATCAAACTGTTCATCATGCTCTATCATTTTGCGAGCAATAAAATCAATTTGATCTTCGTGAGATTTAATTGTATTTTGTATTTGGTTATCCATAATAATTTTATTATATAAATAATAAAATGCATCTGTCAAATTGTCTAAAATTTTTTAAGGTAAAAGTTTCAACACATTCCACCAGCTTGCAATATATTCTGGGCGTCTGTTTTGATATTTTAGGTAATAAGCGTGTTCCCAAACATCTAGTGTTAAAATTGGTGTATGTCCAAGTGAAAGAGGGGAATCTTGATTTGATGTAGAATAAACTTTTAGTTTTCCATTTTCATCTCGTACAAGCCAAGTCCAACCGCTTCCAAATTTTGTACTTGCTTCTTTGGTAAACAATTCTTTGAAAGATTCCAAAGAGTCAAAAGTTTCTTCAATTTCTTTTACTAAATTTTCATCTACTTGTTTCTCTGGTCCCAAAACAGTCCAAAATAAGCTATGGTTTATGTATCCGCCACCGTTATTTACAATAGCTTTTTTATCGGCTTCGTCAATTTTTAAACTGTTAATTTCTTTTAATAAATCTTCTGCATTTTTTTCTTGCAATTCTGGGTATTTTTCCAACACAGTATTAAATTTATCTGTATAACCTTGGTGATGTTTGCTGTGGTGAATTTCCATTGTCTGAGCGTCTATAAACGGCTCTAGGGCGTCATATGAATATTGTAGTTGCGGTAATTCGTGTTTCATATTTTTGTTATTATTTTAGTGAATTAATTTTGTCATTCCCAGCTTGATCGGGAATCTAGGAACGTTGATTTAAACTGGATCCTCAATCAAGTTGGGGATGACATTTCAAGAATTAAGGATTAAGATCTAAGAATTAAGTTTCCAAAATTTCGACTTCCTAATTTTTCCTTACTTAATCTGCATAATCTGCTATCCCTATTATATCTTACCAACCAATTCAACTCCAGGAGTTAGGGTAGATTTTCCTGGTTTCCAGCTTGCTGGGCAAACTTCTCCGTGGTTTTCTCTTACAAAAATTGCTGCTTGAAGTTTTCTTAATAATTCATCGGCAGATCTTCCTATACTGTTGTCGTGGATTTCGTAGGTTTTTATAAATCCTTCTGGGTCTACAAGAACTGTTGCTCTTAAAGACAAACCTTCGTCTTCTAAATAAGTCCCCAAATATTTACAAAGTTTTCCTGTTGGGTCTGCTCCCATTGGGTATTGTATTTTGGCAATAGAAGGGGATTCATCATGCCAAGCTTTGTGCGCAAAAGAAGTATCTGTACTAATACTTACAATTTCTGCATTTAAATTTTTAAACTCTTGGTATTTGTCTGCAAGTTCTACAAGTTCTGTTGGGCAAACAAAAGTAAAGTCTGCAGGGTAAAAAAACAGTATTAGCCATTTTCCTTTGAATTTAGAAAGAGGAACTCCATCTTCTAGTTTATTTTCATAAAAAATGTTTACAGATAAGTCTGGTAAATTCATACCAATGATTGGTTTTCTAAAGTTTTCGTTTTCCATATTTTTATATTTTAAAAATTAGTAGTTTATTTATTGTATATATTTTTTATAAAACAGGCAAGTTATGTCAACAGGCAAGTTAAATAAAATAATCTAAGTGTGATATAATTATGTAGACACAACATACAATTCATTTTAGCCCATAATTTATAAAATTTAGCTACAAACTATTTTTTGTTAAACACCTTATACTTATAAAGTTTATTAACAAAAAATTGTTTTCGCTTAAATTTTATTAAATTCTAACTAAAAGTAATTCTGGAATGTGCCTAATTATAACAGAAAAGTGATATTTTGTAAATATAATTGAGTTAAAACT
>CAZHUL010000101.1:0-2690 GCA_964535435.1 uncultured Gammaproteobacteria bacterium
CGGTCCCCTTTAGAGTAATCTATTGAGAAAAACTGGGTGAATTCGGGGAAACCTTCAAAATTAAGGCAATCCCGAGCCAAGTCCTAATGGGTATTTAGTATTAGGAAAGGTGTAGAGACTAGTAGTTGAGTCCCAACAATAATACTACCGAGAGCGCCCAGCTCCCAATAAATTGGGATGAAGAGATAGTCCGATCCTTGTAGAAATACAAGCCAATACAAAGGAAAATCCTCGTGTCGGGAGTTCAATTCTCCCCCTCGGCACTTCTCGCAAAATTGAACCTATGATATAATAGTAATTATAATAATACCATGGGTTCAATTATATGCGTAAAGACAAAGAAAAAGCCGTATACCTTAGAAAAAAAGGATTTAGTTATGGAGAAATTTCCAAAAAACTAAAAATTCCAAAAAGTACTCTGTCCTACTGGCTTAGAAACATAGAGCTTTCAAAATCTTCTAAGGATATTTTAAAGAAAAAAGGTATAGAAAAAAGTACAACAGCTTTAATCAAAAGAAATAAGGAGCAGACAAAAAAAGCACAGGAGAAAGCTGAGTTAATTCAAAACAAATCTATTCTGGAAATAAATAAAATAGGTAAAAAAGAATTATTTATTTTAGGCGTAGCTTTATATTGGGGCGAGGGCTATAAAAAAGGTGCTAACGGAAGCAAATGGAAATGCGTTGATTTTACAAATTCAGATTCAGAAATGATAATAGTAATGATGCGTTTCTTTAGAGAAATATGTAATGTTCCAGATTCAAAGTTTAAAGTTCAACTTCATACTTATAAAAATGAAGATGAAGAAAAAATAATAAAATTTTGGTCTAATTTAACCAAAATTCCAAAAAGTCAATTCATGAAATCCTCTTTTGCTATTAGTTCTGCAAGTAAACAAAAAAGAGGCAGTATGCTTAAATATGGTACTGTTCACATAAGAATATACGATGTGGTGCTGTTTCACAGATTAATAGGGTGGATAACTGGATTAAAAAAACAATCGGAGTGTAGCTCAGTTGGCTAGAGCATCTGGTTTGGGACCAGAGGGTCGTAGGTTCGAGTCCTATCACTCCGACAAACAAAAAAACTTCCAAAATTGGAAGTTTTTTTGTTTTTGACTAAAAACCTAAAATTTGATAAAGTTTATTGGCTATCAATGTGGGTGGCAGAAAAAGGGAGTGGAGACAATATGAAAACGTTCTTTTGGCAAGTGTATGCTTTTTTGTACGATATTGTGCAGTTCTTAAAACCATATAAATATCTACAAAAAAGGATTTTAGAGGAATTAAAACTTATTCCACATTTGGATATTTTAGATTCCGGATGTGGGACAGGAAATTCTATCAAAGAAATTGTTTCTTCAGAAAAATTACCTTATAATATAAAAATTTTTGGTATTGATATTTCTTCGGTTATGCTTGGAAAAGCCCGAAGGAAACTAAAAAAATATAATGGTGTAGCTTTTGAAGAAAAAAGAACTGAGGATGAGGCACAAAACGAAAGAGGTTTTGACCGCATTATATCTTCAAATTCTCTTTACACCACAGAAAATCCAAATGAAGTAATCCAAAATTGGTACAATAAATTGGAAGATGGCGGAATTTTAGTATTGGTTAATCCATTTAATCCTGATCCGCAGAAAATTTTAGTTGAACATTTACAATTAATTAAAAGAGAGAGAGACTGGAAAGCTTTATTATTTTTCTTTTTGATATATCCTTTATGGTTTTTGCTTATGCAAATTAATAAAAGAATTGCAAAAGCTGCCAAAGAAGGAAAAACTGTACACTTTATAGAACCAGGAAGACTGGAAGAAACATTAAAAAATGCTGGGTTTACAATTTTAAACTCCGAAATTTTATATGGTGATACTTGTGTATTGTTTAGCTGTCAAAAAGATACTGGACAAAAATTCGGTAGAGATAAAGAAGAAATTATTATTCGGAGAGCCCAAACTCCGGAAGAAATAATTGGAACTCAAAAATTGAGATACCAAGTTTATTGTGAAGAAATAAAAAGTCTTAATCCGAATGATTATCCAGACGAAATAGAAATAGACTGGTTTGATCAATATTCAATACACTTCTTAGCAAAAACAAGATGTGATATAATAGGTTGTGTCAGATTAATTTCAGACACTCCAAGGGGTTTTTTGTTAGAAGAAGAGTTTGAATTATCTCAAAATTTAGAAAGAAAAAGAAATCTTATATTTGAATTTTCAAGAATTATAATAATTTTAGAAAAAAGAGGAGAGAAAATGTGGGATAAAATGCTCCAGCACGCTTATTTTTGGAGTATAAAAAAAATTAAAAATCCAATTTTGATA
The DNA here is from genome assembly GCA_964535435.1 of uncultured Gammaproteobacteria bacterium. GTDB lineage: Bacteria > Patescibacteriota > Patescibacteriia > Magasanikbacterales > UBA922 > JAKITS01. The sequence continues at coordinate 2,327 of CAZHUL010000101.1, forward strand.
GGAGTTTGTGGAAAAAAATTGTGGGATAAAATGAAAAAACAATATTGGGACACCAGTATTTTTGGAAATTTCGCAAAATATCATAATACAATCTCAGCCCCTGGGGTAGTCAAACCAAACAAAAAGATACTATATTAATAACTTTTATATGAATTATCCAGATACAGTTTTAATTCTCCATTTATTTGTTTTTTTTACAAATTTGTTTCTCGGTTTTATTGTAATTAGAAAGGCTCCAAAAGTAAAAACTAATTTATTATTTGGTGTTTATGCTATTAGTTTAGCAATGTGGAATTTTTCTCTTTTTATGACAATTACCGAAATAGGCGGGCCTACACTACAACTTTGGTGGAGTAGGCTCGCT
>CAZHUL010000102.1:0-2611 GCA_964535435.1 uncultured Gammaproteobacteria bacterium
ATTAAACTCTTCTATTTTATCTTTGGTTTTTTCATCAACCTTTTTTTCTATGGGTTCATAAGGATCGTTGTCTTTACTTAACTGTAAAAAAATTCCATCTTTTTTTTCTTGTTCATAACTAAAAATTTCAGAAAGTTTTTCTATTATATTATTTATTTCTTCTTGATTGTTAATAAGTCGCGTATCTGCAAAAAGTAAAAAAAAGTCACGGTTTATAGCTAGCGGATATTTTTCTTCTGTTCTGGTATCTTGTATAAAAACGCTTCCACGTTTTGGATAAAGTTGAGCAAAAATCTCATGAGATCCTGCTGCAAGTGCTTTATAAAAACCACCCTGCCAAATCATTAGAAAAAATAATTTTATAATAATCAAAGAAACAACCACAAGAATGGTTGTTAAAATAATACGAACACGAGGATCATTACCATGACCTCCATTCTTTTTATCTAAACTATTTTTAGAATAATACAAATTCACACCTATTACACTTTACGAGATCTCCCGACCCTCCTTTCAGCAGTATCTTTTAAAATTAGCTCTTCTTTGAGAAGTTGTTTGACTGAATTTGACATACTTATCATCTGGTACTTTCCACCTGTCTGGATAGCGCTATCCAGTTGGGATATGCTATTTTCCCTGATCAAATTAGCCACAGCCGGTGTATTTACCAAGATTTCCCTAGCTACTACACGCTTTCCATTTTTACCAGGAATTAATTGTTGAGATATAACTCCTCGCAAAACAGAACTCAACTGAATTAAAACCTGCTTCTGTCTTGAACCTTCAAAAACATCTACAATACGCTCTATTGCCTCTGCTGCACTTGGTGTATGTAATGTAGAAAAAACCAAATGTCCTGTTTCTGCAGCTGTTAAAACAGTAGCGATAGTTTCTGGGTCTCTCATTTCACCCACAACTATAATATTTGGGTCTTGTCTTAAAACATGTTTTAAAGCAGATGCAAAACTAGGTGTGGTTGCGCCAACTTCTCTTTGTTCAATTATACTTTTTTTATCTGTAAAAACAAACTCAATAGGATCCTCAATTGTGATTATATGCGCTTTTCTTTGTTTATTTATCTCTTCTATCATCACAGAAATTGTAGTGGACTTTCCAGAGCCGGTTGGACCGGTTACCAAAACTAAACCATCCAACAAACCAGTAGCGTCCTTTAGAAAAGGTTCAAACCTTAAATCTTTTATATCTGGAATAACCTTTGGTATAAACCTTGCACTCAATCCAAGACCTTCCATTTGCATATGCAAATTTATACGAAACCTTCCGTTTGAAATTTCGTAACTAAAATCTAAATCATAAGTTTTCTTAAATTTCTTGATTTGATGTGGCGTCAAAAAAGAAAAAACAGCCTTTTTCAAAAGTTTTGGGTCTATCTTTTTCTCACTCAAGTGTATTAAATTGCCCTCAAGTCGCATGCTCGGTCTTTTGCCTGCTACAAGATGCAAATCTGAAGCACCTTTTTTGAGAACTGTTTGAAAGTATGAATTTAGACTCTTCATAGAAGTCTACTTTTTAGTAGGTTTACAACAAGATTTCTTACAATCCGAATGTTTAGATTTTAAATTTTTTACTAAAGTTGTAGTCATTTTTTTTGCCCAAGGATTTTTTTGTGTATATGCTTTTACTTTTTTATCTACAATCTGTGCATATTTACTTTTTTTCACTTTTCCTACAATACCACTTTTTTCAACTTCTTCTTTAACCTGTATATAAATTTCCTCTGATGCGTGTACCATTTTATCCCTTACTTCTTTACCTTTTTTAGTTGTATTTAACAAAGAAACCCCAGCACCAAACAAGGAACCAAGAAACAAACCTTTTTTGAACAATCCCATATTTTTATGTATAAAAAATTACACTTGTATTTTACCACAATTTAATTTTATAGCCCAATATTTTATTATTCTAAAACAAAAAAACCTAAAATAGGTTTTTTTGTTTTTTATTATTTAAATATTTTACCAAAATAAATTTATTTATTTTCAGAACTTAATCCCTGTAATTCAGTTAATTTTTTCACAACGATATCTATTAATTCTGATCCTGCTTTCTGTTCTGAAGCCTCGTATACACCATATTTACCTATTTTTGTACCAGTAAAATTAGGATCAGTTGTAATATATACAATTTGTGATTCATATAAAGAACCAGTTTTAGTTAAACCAAACTCACCATTTTTATTAACAATTTCCACTCCTTTTAGCTCTCTTTGAACATCTACACCCAAATCTTCTAAAAATTCCTGTTCTTTTTCTGTGATTGGTTGAACTTCCATTTGTTTATTCACATCTTTTTGAGGAATTATCTTACCCATACCTTCTATATTTGACATAATTGTTAATATATTAATAAATAATTAAATAAATTTTAAAATTAATTAGATAAATCTTCTTCTATTTCACTTATATTTTTCTTTGGAAATTTTTCCTTATATAATTCTAAAATCTTTCTTTTAGCAATTTCTCTATCTTCAAGGTCTTCTTTTGATGTTCTAAATAAATTATTTTCTCCATCTATTAAATTGCCTCTTTCATCAATAAAAATACCAAAATTTCCATCTCCACCCGTATATCCAATAAAAGATTCGCCTTCT
>CAZHUL010000103.1:0-2451 GCA_964535435.1 uncultured Gammaproteobacteria bacterium
AGGGGTATGACATTTCTAATTCCTTATAGTATGACATTATCATTTCCGTTCTACAGTTTTTGTTTGTAAAAAGAGTATTTATCCTCTAAAATAATAACCAGTTAACCGATTATTAGATATTTTTTATTATCTTTATAATTGCACTATTTTTACTTACAGTGTAAGATAAGATTTACTTTATAAAAATAAATGTCATTTGAAAAAAGATACGAACAATTGAATCAAGAACAAAAAAGAGCAGTAGATATAATAGATGGGCCAGTGATGGTAATTGCAGGACCGGGAAGTGGAAAGACAGAACTGCTTGGTATGCGCGTGGCAAACATTTTGAGAAAGACTGATGTAAATCCGGAAAATATACTTTGTTTAACTTTTACAGACTCTGCTTCAAAGAATATGAAAGACCGACTTAGTGGTCTTATTGGTGTTTCTGCTTATAAAGTATCTATTCATACTTTTCATAGTTTTGCGTTGGATACGGCTCACAGATTTCGAGAAGATTTTTATGAAGCTCAACAAATGAAATCTGCTGAAAACGTAAAGCAGATAGAAATTTTGGGTGAAATTTTAGAATCTTTACCTTTATCTAATGCATTTAGCAAAAAAACACATGGCGACACTTTTGTATATTTAAATAGTATAAAAAGTAGAATTAGTCAACTAAAAAAAGCCGGTATTACACCGGAAGAGTATCAAAAAATAGTAAAATCAAATAATGAGTGTTTTGCAAAATTAGAAGAAATATTGATTCCTTTTTTTGAACAAAGAATTTCCAAAAAATTGATAGTGCAAGTACCAAATTTAATTAGCCAAATTGAATTTTTAACCTTACCAAATTTACCAATAGAACACATTAATCTTTTAAGTTATAAAGATATTTTACTGCGCTCATTAACAAATGCTTATGAACAAACAACAGAAGAAGATAGTACAAAGTCAATGACAAAATGGAAAGACTGTTGGATTCAAAGAGATGCAGAAACCAAAGAGGTTCGCCTGAAAGATGGATATCAATTAGAAAAAAATATTTCACTTGGGCAGGTTTACGAAAAATATCAAAAAGATTTAAAAGAGTCTGGTTTTGTAGATTTTGATGATATGATTCTGGATATTATTCAAGTATTATTGCAAAAACCAGGACTTTTGGCAGAGCTTCAAGAAAAGTATCGGTATATTCTTGTGGACGAATTTCAGGACACAAATGAAGCACAAATGAGAATTATACATATGTTGACAGAAAATCCTGTGAATGAAGGAAAACCAAATATAATGGTAGTGGGGGATGATGACCAAGCTATTTATAAATTTCAAGGAGCGGAATTGAATAATATTTTGCAGTTTCGTGAAAAATATCCAGAAACAAAATTAATAACGTTGGTAAAAAATTATCGTTCTACACCAGCAATCGTTGATTTTGCTCAGAAAATAATTTCCCAAGGAGAAGATAGATTGGTAGATAGAATAAAAGAAGTTGAAAAAGAATTGGAGTCGGCAAACAGAGAAGTGGAAGATGGTGTGATTGTAGCACATACTTTTGATACAGCTATTCACGAGTACCAATATATTGCGAATGAAATAGAAGAAAAAATACAAAATGGAGTTAGTCCTAACGACATCGCTATTATTGCTCGAAATTATAAACAACTAGAAGAAATAACACCTTATTTACTTTCAAAACAAATTCCTATTCAGTACGAAAGACAAAGAAACGTTTTAGAAGAACCGCACATAAATCAGTTAATTTCTATGGCAAGGTTAGTTTGTTCTTTGGCAGAGGAGTCTATTTATTATCAGGATAATTTTTTGGCATCGATTTTATCTTTCCCATTTTGGAAATTGGAAAGAAAAACTATTTGGCAACTTTCAATAGAAGCTCACAAAGGACACAAAACAGACACTAAAGGACGTTGGATAGATGTTATGCTGGCAAGTGAAAATTTAGAATTACAAAAAATAGCTAACTGGTTTTTGGATCTTGCTTTGCGTGTTAAAACAGAACCACTTGGAATTATTTTAGATGAAATAGTTGGACCGGCAGAAGAAATAGAAAATAAGTTCTCGTCTTCATTTCGTAGATATTATTTTCATAAAGATAAATATGAAGAAAATCCTGCAGAATATCTACAATTTTTATCTAGTTTAAACACATTTATTAGTACCGTTCGTTCGTATACAGACAATTCTTTGACACCTAAACTTTTTAATTTAGTTTCTTGTATAGATGTTTATGATAAGCATCTTTTGCCAATTACAGACACAAGCCCATATATAAGCGGAACAAAAGCCACGACACTTTTAAGTGCGCATAAAGCAAAAGGTTTGGAATTTAATACTGTTTTTGTTTTGAGTTGCCAAAATGATATTTGGGCCAAATCTCAATCTAAAGATATGATTGCTTTCCCAAAAAACTTATTCATTGATCCTGCTGGAGACACAATGGATGATTATTTG
>CAZHUL010000104.1:0-2332 GCA_964535435.1 uncultured Gammaproteobacteria bacterium
AGTTTTAAAATCTTGGAAAGATCACTCCTCACACTATATTATAGATAATTCCACAGATTTTGATGGTAAAATGAACAGGTTGTGTGATTTGATATTGGAAAATTTAAATAGTTAGGTCATTTTGACTTTTGATTAGTGTAATTTCATACTTGCATTTTTTTTTAGTTTCTGTTAAACTGCTTCTGTGCTTAAAAATCAATTCTGATTTTTAGGTAATATAATCCCTCAAAAAAGGAGAGGGTAGATGAAAGAACAAATTAGAGATTTGAAGAATTCTGGTACTTTTACATTTCCTGGTAGGAATAAATTATCTGTTGCATTATTAGCATCATTATGTTCAATGAAGGAAAATGGAGATATTAGAAATATTGTAAATCTAGGCCCAGGTGCTTTGGAACTACCTTATTTCTCTTGGTTCTTTGATAATATTGCTGGTCTCAAAGATAAAAAAGTACAATTTACTGGAATTGATCTCGATTCAAACTTGGTTCATTTAGGAAGAAGTTTGTTAAGTGGAACGTCTATTTCTTTAAAAGTTTTATCTGAATTGGCAACAAACACAAACCCAGATGGCAGTAGAATGCCTAACTCGGACCTAACTCCAGAAGGTTTTTGTACCAACACAGAATATATTAAAGAGATGTTTGGAGAGGCGCCTTGGAAATATGATGCAGAAACTGATTTGATTAGTCTTGTTCATAATGTTGACCCGACCATTATTCGTTTGAGTCGAGCAAATATTATGGAATTAGATTTTTCAGAATTTCAAGATGTAGACGCTTTTTTCCTTGGTGGTCTTATGATTAATTTAAGAAGAAATTACTCGCTAGATGAGGTTTCTTCTTTTGTTAAGAATTTGTTGGAAAGTTCTTGTAAGTTTTTTGTGTTTACCGCTACTCCGGCAGATTTGAACAGAGAACCTACTACAATCAAACTTGTCCAAGATGCTGGATTTCAAGTTATGTCAATTTTGTATGATAAACTTGTTGTATTAGACAGTGGGTCAAGAATTGTTGGCGAGTTTCCTGTTTTAGCTGTTAGACCAGGAGAGGAAGATAGACTTCAAACATTTCTTTCAAATTTAGAACAATTTTTGGCTTTTGAGTTTGGCAAACCAGAAGTAGATGTGGGTTTTTCTTTCGATAATTTTTGTGAAACACCTCTTTCAACTTTGGCTTGGGTGGCAGTAGATTACAAATATGTTGCCCATTTTAATACAGAATTTATGGATTCTATGAAAAGAGAAACACAATATCAATATAGAGACGATCTTTTAAGATCTTATTTAAAAAAGTTTGCTCCTTCTCATTGGAAAGTTGTTAGATAATAAAATAATAACCCGCATGTTAAATGCGGGTTATTTTTTTTAGAATAAAGTTATGAGAATTATTCCTAAAATTACAAAGACTATGGTAATATATTTATATAAATTTAATTTTTCTTTTAGCAGAAAAAATGCAGATACGGAAGCTATAACAGGTGTACCTGCTGCTATTGCTGATGTAAGGCTTACTCCAATAAGTGAAACAGACAAACTATAAAATAAAGTACCCATTAAAACAAAAAGAAATGCATAACCTGTTTTTTTGAAAGAATCTGGTAGAAGTTTTTTGCCATTAAATAAATAATAAACCATAACCAAAACTGCTATACCATTCTCTAAAAAAAGAGTTGCCTGATAAAACCCAAGTGGTTGAATTAAAAGTTTAATATTTGTAAAATAGAACGCATAAGATAAAATTGAGATACCAATATATAACATCCATTTTTCATATTTAAATTTTAATTCGTTATTTAGAATTAGAATCCCTATCGCTGAAATAATTAGTGCAATACCGAATAATTGATTGTAGGAAACTACTTCTCCAAAAAAGATAATTCCAGCAAATAAAACAATTACATTCGCTAATTTTCCTATCGTGGAAATAACACTTGCCTTACCTATTCCCAATGCTTTTGTAAGGTAGATAATACCTGTTGCCCCGATTATAATTTCTAAAAAATAGATAAATAGTAAATCCGTACTAAATGTTAAGTTCATTCTAGTTAGGAAAGCTCCACAAATTAGAAAAAAAGATACTGTTGTGTAGGATATTGTAAGCGTTGGACCGTGGCCTATTTTTCCAATAGATTTTTTGATTACTACACCAGTTGACCCAAAAGATAATAACACGACTAGTACCGGCAAGAATTCCATTATATACTCCTTCGTGGTTTGTAAAAGATCTGTCTAGTTTTTACCATTTTTTGTATAAAAAGTCAACAAAAAACCACCGAACATTCGGTGGTTTTTCTTTTTTATATTTTTTGTAATCTTATATTTTGTCTGTAA
>CAZHUL010000105.1:0-2284 GCA_964535435.1 uncultured Gammaproteobacteria bacterium
AATAAGTTTAAAAAAGAAATTAAGCCTAAAATTATCAACGTTCGGCACTTTTGGTAGCAAAAGGTAAGGTGAGAAGGATTGGATTTTGAATTAAAATGTTTTATGAATCAAAGTGGTGGATCCCTCTCTTCGCCCGGGATGACATGAAAAAGTTAAATAAATTATGAAAAGAACTTTAATTATTACACTAGAATATCCACCACAAATTGGTGGAATTGCTACTTATATTTCTGGTTATTCCAAACATTTGGGAGGGGATGTTTTTATTTGGGCGCCAAAAAACAAGGAAGCCAAAGAGGAACAGAATGTGTTTAGAGGTGAACCATACTTTTTACTTTTTTGGCCAAAATGGTTTAGGTTATTTTTTCAAATTAGGAAAATTATAATGCGAGAAAAAATAGAAATTGTCCACGTTCATCATGTGCTCCCTGTTGGCCATATAGCACGACTTATTAAAAAGTTGTATAAGATTCCATATTTGGTTTTTCTTCATGGTACAGATGTACAGATGGCGGTTAGAACAAAAAGGAAAAAGAAGTTGTATCTAAAAATTTTGAAAAAGGCGGAAAAGTTTATTGTAAATAGCGAATACCTTAAATCTCGGGTTATAAAAGACGCACAAAAGTTGGAAAATAAAATTGTAATTGTAAATCCTTGCCCAAGCGATAAGTTTTTGCAAATGCCAAATGCTGATTTGGAAAAACTTAGGACGGAGCTGGCTTTGGATGGCAAAAAAGTTGTTTTGACTGTAAGTAGAATTGCAGAAGGAAAAGGACATTCACTTTTTTTACAAGATTTACCAGAAATTATTAAAGAAGTTCCAAATGTAATTTGGCTGGTTGCCGGAAGTGGAGAAAAAAGCGAAGTTTTTTGGCAAATTGTGCGTGAAAAGAACTTACAAAATTTTGTAAGATTTTTAGGAAATGTTCCAAACGGAGAATTGCAAAAATATTATAATTTAGCAGATATTTTTTTGCTTTTGACCCATAAAGATAAAGAAAGAGATCTGCAAGAAGGATTTGGTTTAGTTTTTCTAGAAGCTGGTGCCGTAGGTTTGCCATCTGTGGCTGGAATTAGTGGGGGAGTAGAAGAAGCTGTAATAAACAATCAAACCGGTTTTGTGGTAGATGCTTACGATGATATTTCTGTAAAAAGTGCTGTTGTGAAATTATTGCAAGATAAAACATTAGCAAAAACTTTTGGTGAAAATGCCAAAAATAGGGTAGGGCGAGAATTTACTTGGCCTAAACAGTTAGAAAAATTAAAAGATGTTTTATGAATGATTTAATAAGTGTAATTGTGCCAACCTATAATCCGGGAAAACATTTGTTGGAAGCTTTGCAGAGCATAATGGCACAAACTTACAAAAATATAGAAGTAATTGTGGTGGACGACGGAAGCAAAATTCCTGTGGAAAATATGCTAAAAGATATGTTGTTTTTTGAAAAAATTACTTTAATAAGGCAAGAAAATCAAGGGGCGCCAATAGCAAGAAATAAGGGATTTAGTAAATCTACTGGAAAATTTGTGATTTTTTGGGACGACGATATTGTGGGCGAATTGGATATGTTAGAAAAAATGCACAATGCTTTGGTAGAAAATGAATCCGTAAGTTTTGCTTATTCAAACTTTTATTTTGGTTTCAAAAAAATGCCAGCTCAGGAATTTAATGTAGAGGAATTAAAAAAGAATAATTATATAATTACAACCTCACTTATCCGCAGGGAAGATTTTCCTGGGTTTGACGAATTTTTAAAAAGGTTTCAGGACTGGGATTTGTGGTTAAATATGGCAGAGCAGGGTAAAAAAGGAGTTTGGATAGATGAATATTTATTTAAAGCTACGCCAAAAAAAGCAGGAATTAGTTCTTGGCTTCCAAGTTTTGCTTACAAAAAACCTTGGAAATTTTTTCCATTCTTTAGAAAAAGAGTGAAAAAATACGAAAAAGCTAGAAAAGTGATTGAGGAAAAGTATAATTTAAAATAATAAATAAGAAGACCACACTTCGAACAGCGTGGTCTTGTTTAGGGTTTTATTCAGGATGATAAAGGAAAACTTTCTTTTCTTTGGGAGAAGTAAAAAAGTCACCTGCTTTTATGTTTGGGGTGATGAGGAACATACTTTCACCTTCATACTTCCGAAGTAGCTCAAGCGCTTCTTCGGGGCTGTCTGCGGTAATCGCTACACAGCCATGCCTATCTTCATAAAAATAAGTGTTCATGAGAACCCCCCTTTTTGGGTTTGTGGGGAAAAGAAAAGAACAAACGAATAGATAATATTAACA
>CAZHUL010000106.1:0-2256 GCA_964535435.1 uncultured Gammaproteobacteria bacterium
GTCTCGTTCAAAATTTAGAAATTTTAGTAACGAAAGCGTATTTGGCGAGGGTCCCTGTATAAAAGAAAGTATGAAAGAAATAAACAAAGGAAAAATTAAGACAGAATTTAAAAAAATAAAAAAGTTCAAAATTAAAAAAGGTGGCTTAGATGAAGTTGCCTATGTTTATTTTTTGGCAATCATTGGGTTTTTAATTGGTTTTGTACTTTTGGTTTGGATAGGTTTGGGTTATATTGCTCAAAATTATGGAGAAAAAGATAATTTTGTGGATAATTTTATAGAAGAACAAATAGTAGAACAAGATGCCGAGTGCAAAAAAAGAAGGGTTTTGGACGGTGTGTGTATAGAAGAAAATGAAGAGGCAATGGTACAGGTTGTGGGAGTTATGATAGACAACCATCCGGATGCCAGACCACAGTCCGGAATTTCTAAAGCTTCTATTGTTTATGAGGCTTCTGTTGAAGGTGGTTATACTCGTTATTTTGCTTTGTTTCCTGCGTTTTCAAATGTTGCAAAAGTTGGTCCAGTTAGGAGCGCACGCCCATATTTTTTGGACTGGTCGGCAGAGTATGGGAATATGCTTTATATGCATGTTGGCGGTTCACCAGATGCGCTAGATTTAATTAAGAGTAGAAATATTTTTGACTTAAATGAATTTTTTGGTGGTTGGTATTTTTGGAGGGCAGGCACACGTTTGGCGCCACACAATACTTATACTTCTGCTGAATTATGGAATAATTTTTTGGAAGACAAGGAAGTTTTATTTGTAGATGAATATGTTGGTTGGAAGTTTACAAAAGTAGAAGAGTGCAAAGAGAATTGTATTCAAACAATACATATTCCATTTTTATACCCTTCTTTTATTGTAGATTGGAAGTATGAAGAAGGAAATTATGTTCGTTATCTTTCCGGAATTAAGCAAAGAGATTTGGAAGGAGAAGTAATCGTTGCAGACACTGTAATTGTGCAAAAGGCAAAAAATGAAGTCATAGATAATGTTGGCAGAAGAAAAATTTATACAATTAGTGAAGGAGAAGTATTTGTATTTCAAAAAGGAAATATGATAAAAGGAACTTGGAAAAAGGAAAGTTTAACTGGTAGAACAAGATTTTTTGATGAAAGCGGAAAAGAAATAGGGTTGAACGCAGGAAAAATTTGGGTGGAGGTTGCACCGGATGTAGTTGAAATAAAAGCGGAATAAATTAGGTAAAATTAAAAAACCACCAGTTTCCTGAACTGAGACCCAAAAAGTAGCCACTTTTGGTGTCTACTTTTTGGGTCTCAGTTCATCCATGGTGATTTTTTAATTATTTATATCTATTTTTACAATTCTAATTTGATTTGAGAAATCATTGTAGAAATAAATTTTTGATTTTGTAAATATTTTTTTAATTATTTTGAATAGTTCATTTTTTTGTTCTGGGTTTATTTCCAAAAATAAATTTATTTTTTGAGTGGAAGTTTTTTTGTTTTTAATTTGTTCAAGCAATTTTCTATAAAGTGCAAGTCCATTTTCTTTTGCAATTAATGCCAGTTTCGGTTCTTTTTGAATTGACTCCTCTTCTTTAAATTGCTTTTTTGTAAGGTATGGAAGGTTGGCTGTGATGATTAGATTGTTTGGTAATTTAGAAAAATGTGAAAGTAAATTTGAATGTATAAAATTTATATTAACATTATGTGTGTTCGCATTTTCTTTGGCAATTTTTAAAGCTTTTTTTGATACATCAACAGCGAACACATTTTTAGGTTTACTATTTTTTGCAATTGAAATTGGAATACAGCCAGATCCAGTTCCAATATCTATTAAGGTTATTTTTGGCGTAATAATATCTAAAACTTTTTCTACCATTATTTCTGTGTCAGGGCGGGGGATTAGGACATTTTTATTTACTTTAAAGTCTAATCCAAAAAATTCTTTGTGTTTTGTAAGTACTGCAGTAGACCAGTCAGCTCCTCTTTTTTTTACTAAGTTTATAAATTTTATTTTTTGAAGTAGAGAAATTTTATGTGTTGGACTGGCAATTATAAATTCTCTAGATTTTCCTAAAACATAAGCCAATAACAATTCAGCATCGAGCTTATCTATGCTGTTTTTGTATTTTTTTATTGTAGTAAATACTTCCATTTTAAATTTATAAAACATTTCAAAATCCAATCCTTCTCACCTTACCTTTTGCCACCAAAAGATAACCAAAACTGCCAAACGTTGACAATTTTAGGCTAAGGCATATATTTAAACTTACTTTCTACCTAAAT
>CAZHUL010000107.1:0-2215 GCA_964535435.1 uncultured Gammaproteobacteria bacterium
CCATTTCAATTTCTCCTCTTTTTGGGTTATGAAACCTCTTATCCTAAAAGGATATTGCGTAAATATAATAACACAAAAACAAACTTTTGTCAAGTTAAAAACTTGCATTTTTAAGCTAATTTGTGTATTATGGGCTAATATCAAATACATTTAATTAAACCCTATGAATCTTTGGCACGATCTAACACTTGGAGAAAATGCTCCAGAACAATTTAGAGTTATTATAGAGATCCCAAAAGGATCAAAAAATAAATACGAAATAGACAAAGAAACAGGTCTTATTAAGCTTGATCGTGCAATGAAAACTGCACAAGATTATCCGTTTGATTATGGTTTTGCTCCACAAACTTTGTGGGAAGACAATGATCCTTTGGATGTTGTATTGCTTTCTACATATCCACTTCACCCAGGAATCTTGGTAGATGTTCGTCCTGTGGCTGTAATGCATATGATAGACGGGGGAGAAGGAGATGATAAAATTATTGCCGTTCCTGTAAGTGATCCTCGTTGGGAAGAAGTAAAAGATTTGCAAGATATAAATAAACACACAGTAAAAGAAATTCAACATTTCTTTGAAACATATAAATTGATTGAAAATAAAGTTGTAGAAATTTCTGGTTGGGAAGGTAGAGATGCAGCAATTGAAGCTGTAAAGAAATCGGTTGGGTTATATAATGCAAAATACACTAAATAAAATACATGAATGTTACAGAGTTAGCTAGAAGATTAAGAGTCCGTCCACAACAACTTTTGGAAATATTACCAGAGTATGGTTTTGACGTTGGAAAAAAAGCGGTAAAGATTGATGATAAGGTTGCAAATCAGATTATGCGAGGTTGGAATAGTATTAGAAAAGAAATTGAAGATAAGCGTAGAAAAGAAATTGAAGACAAAAAAAGAGAAGAAACAGAACTTCGTAAAGAAAGCGGACTTTCTGTTGCCTTGCCAGACGTAATGACTGTCAAAGATTTTTCAGACCGTTTAAATTTACCTGTGACACAGGTAATTGTGGAATTAATGAAGAACGGAATTTTAGCTAACCAAAACCAAAATATCGATTATGATACTGCCGGAATTATGGCAGAAGAACTTGGTTTTAGTGTTCAAAAAGAAGAGGGCGGTAAAGCAGATGAAGAAAAAGAAAAAGAAAGAGAAGAATCTTTAGAAAAAGCTTTGGCACAAAATAAAAATAAAGAACCAAGACCACCAGTTGTAGTGGTAATGGGGCATGTTGACCATGGAAAGACAAAATTGTTAGACACAATTCGTGAAGCAAATATAATTTCTGGAGAAAGTGGAGGAATTACACAACACATCGGTGCTTATCAAACTATTTGGAAAGATCCAAAAACAAAGGAACAAAAACCTATTACTTTTATTGATACTCCGGGACACGAGGCTTTTACAATTATGAGAAGCCGTGGCGCACAAGTTGCAGACCTCGCAATTTTGGTGGTAGCGGCAGACGATGGTGTTAAACCTCAAACTAAAGAAGCTATTCAAATTATTAAAGCAGCAGGACTTCCATTTATAGTTGCCTTAAATAAAATTGATAAAGAAGCTGCTGATTTAGATAGAGTAAAAACAGAGTTGTCACAAAACGGAGTAAACCCAGAAGATTGGGGTGGAGAAACTCCGGTTGTGCCTATTTCTGCTCTAACAAATTTAAATATAGATAAACTATTAGATATTTTACTTTTGACTGCAGATGTAAACGCAGACAAAATTCAAGCAGACCCTCATATTCCTGCAGTTGGCACAATTATTGAATCTAACTTAAATAAAAATATTGGAGCGGTTGCAACCGTTTTAATTCAAGCCGGTACATTAAAAATAGGTGATCCTTTAGTAATCAACGGAGAAATTTATGGAAAAGTTCGTGCAATGAAAGATTATAAAGGAGATGATTTGTTTGAGGCTCTTCCTTCTACTCCAGCGCAGATTATTGGATTTAAAGTATCGCCGGTTATTGGAGATGTTTTAGATAATACAAGTGCAGAAAGTGCCACTAGAATAGATATTAAACAAAAAAAGAATGAACAAACAGGTGCGCAACAACAGTCAGTTGCAACAAACAGCTCTGGAGATGACGAAGATAAAAAACAAAAAAATTCTTTGAATATTGTTATAAAAGCAGATATGCTTGGCTCTTTAGAAGCTATTATTGCATCTTTGGAAAAGATAAATCATGAAGAAGTTGGTGTAAAAATTGTAG
>CAZHUL010000108.1:0-2176 GCA_964535435.1 uncultured Gammaproteobacteria bacterium
GTAGAAGTTGATTTTAAAGAGGCTATAAATTGTTATAATAATGGATTTTATAATGCATCTATGATTATGACTAGAAGAGCAATACAACAAGAAATGATAAATAAAAAAGCTGTTGGGGAAAATTTATATGATCAAATAGAATCAATGGGGATATCAAAAAATTTGAAAGCTTTATTACAAAAAGTTAAAAATTTTGGAAATTATGGTGCCCATCCAGATTTTTGTTTGTTTGATATAAATGAAGAAAAAATTGAAAATAAAAAGGAATTTGCAAAATTAAGTTTAGAGTTTTTAGACAGATATTTTGCAGATGAATATGAGATATGTTCTTTAGTGGAAAATGCACCGAAAAGCGAGAAAGAGCTTAAGCAATAATTTTATATTTTTTAAATAGGAGCAAAGAAAGTGTTTACTTGCCCAAAATTTGGGCGACTGTTTGTGGTTTTTGTCCTTAAAAGGTGTAAAAAGTGCTGGTATTGCCTGTAAACTATTTGACAAATTGTATAAAAAATGTTAATGTTTGACATGTTCCTTTAACAATAAACACCAAAGTCCTGATATCCTTAATTATTTACCTAGACCGATAAAGTTAAATGAAAACTTATGGAAAGTTTTCAGTCTAGGAGATAAAAAAGGTTGGTTGGGCAAAAAGGAGGTAAAAATGAAAAAAATATTTTCTCTCTTCCGCAGAAAGAAGAATGTTGCCAGGCTTAGCATGTTGACAAACGCAAAAAGTTCAAATCAAAGCTTGGCTTCTAGTCAGTGCGCCGGAATGTGTCGCTGTCTGTAAAACGGACATTTAGGGGATGATAGAAATGTCATCCCCTATTTTCATAATGGAGTGTCAAAGTGAACCAACTCACAAGTCTTAAAACGCCAATTTCAGTAAATTTAGAAATAACAAACCACTGTAATTTAAAATGTTTTTTCTGTTTTTGTGGGACCGAAGCATATAAAAATAGTCTTTCTACGGTTCCAGCTTCAAAAAAAGTTGAAAATATTAAAAGAATTTTAGATATATTGGCAGAAAATAATATTTTTGAAATTCGTTTATTTGGTGGAGAATTTTCTTTACTTAAAGAGTGGAAAAGTATAGTAGAGTACGCTTTTAATTTAGGATTTTTTATCTCTTTCGTGTCTAATGGGACACTATTTAATGAGGAAGATATCCAATTTTTAATTGCTAAAAGGGTTACAAGTTGCAGTATTTCTATGCACGGCCTGGAAGATTTACATGATGAAATTGTAAGATATCCTGGAAGTTGTAAAAAAGCTTTAAAAAATATAAAGCTACTTTCAGATGGTGGTGTTAAAGTTTCAGTTCCTTTTACTCCAACAAAAATTAATATCTTACATTTCGAAGAATTTGCAAGGACAATGATTGGTTCTTGCGGAGCATCGAGTGTGGGAGTAAATAGATTATTCCGTAGTAATGATGATAGGTATGAAAACTTAACTTTCTCAGATTACGAATATTTATTTAATATTATCGAAAAGTTACAAAATGAGGGCCTCCCCATCTTTTTTATTGATTCATTTCCACGTTGTAAGGTGCCAACCAAGTATTGGCGTTTTATGAGTAATTGTTCTCAGGGTGTGGGTTTTTGCCAAATAGATTATATGGGAAATATTAAAAATTGTTCTAGTTTAAGTATCAATCTTGGAAATATTTTTCAGGAAAATTTGCAAGATATTTGGCAAAAAGGATTATCGGAATTTAGAACATTAAAACACCTCCCACTATCATGTCGTCTTTGCCCATCCTTTTGTGGCGGCGGTTGTATAGCTTCAAGAACTATTGAAAAAAACTTTACTGCAGATGAATTTATTAAAACACCAAAAGAGGAAACACCTATTGAATCTTTTACAATAACAACTAAAAATTATATAAAGAAATGGTATAGCAAAAGATTTAGAAGATTAGTTTTAGAAAAAAGACAAAAGAAATGGAAACCTGCTGATAAACCTAATGTTTTATGTAGATTTAAAATACGCGAAGAAGGACAAAATTTTTTTGTATGTATGATTGAAGAAAAAGGTGTTATTACATTAAATGAAAAATCATTTTCAGTTTTAAATCTTATTGATGGAAATAGGACGGTGGAACAAATTAAAAAAGAATTAGCTTTGTTATTTCCACTATTAGAAATTAGCGATGATGATGTAACAGAGGTTT
>CAZHUL010000109.1:0-2164 GCA_964535435.1 uncultured Gammaproteobacteria bacterium
TAAATTTTGAGCGAGACGAAAAGAAAAAATATTTTCCATGCAGAGCATCGGAAATATTTTTTCTTGAAGTCGTAGCCAAAATTTAGAAGTTTAAATAGAAATGGTGTTTGGCGACAGTCTCATAATACCACAGTACCTTGACAAGATGTAAATAACCATATATAATTATCAATTAGTGAACATTACAAATACAACATAACTACAAATGGAGAATGGAGAATGGAAACCAAAAAAATATCCGACAAGATGAAGAAGGCTGTACAAAGAGAAGATCGGGCTAATAATTACCTTAAACGGATTATATTTCTGTTAAATAGTAGTAACGTGATGAGAACTTCAGAAGATATTGAAAGTAGAAGGAATAAATTGGGGTTTTTTAAAGATGATATTACAGGAAATCAATTAGATGACCATGAAACTTATTTAGTTAATGGTAAATTTTTTACAAATCTAAGGTTTGCCTACGCTATTCAAGAAGATAACCCAGTTATTATTATTGAAACGGTTCAACAGGCAAAATACAGATATAAAAAGGTTGAAAAGGCACTGTGTTATTTATCAACAATAAAGGAGCCATCTGAAAAAACTAGAAAAAGAATTGAGCCTTTTATTAAAAGTAAAGAACAATTGAACGAAGACCTCTTTGGTGGTTTAGTTAATTGGGCAGAAGAAATTATCGATTTAATTTATGAACTACACACCAGAGAGAGAGGTAAAGAAAAACCCAGAATATCTATAGAGGATATAGAATTTTTAGATTTTTTGGTTGATTTCTTATCCCCACTTCAGGATAAGATTAAATCCGAATTACAAATATATATTGAACAAATTAGAGAATCTTGTACTCTTCCAAATCATATAAAGAAAAAAGTAGGAGCATTATCAGAAAAAGACGATGATAGAGATGCTCTTGTAAGAGGATCATATTTTCGAGGTCTTCTTAATAGAAAAAAAGAAAACCTTAAGAAACTAAGGTTCGTTTGTTCTGATAATAAACAAATGAGAGATAAAGGTAATTAATCAAAAAACGGCGATAAAATCGCCGTTCTTTTTTTATTCATTTTTTATGCTTGAAGTTTTTTTCCAACCTGTTCTACCATTTCTACAAGTCTGTTTGCATAACCCCACTCATTATCATACCAAGCCAAAACTTTTACCAAATTCCCGCCAACAACATTTGTAAATTCTAAGTCTACAATTGCTGAATGTGGGTTTCCAATATAATCACTAGAAACAAGTGGTTCGTTTGAAACAGCCAAAATATCTTTTAAATAACCTTGTGAAGCTTCTGTAAAAGCTTTGTTAATTTCTTCTATTGTCGCATCTTTTTTCAAAACTGCAACAAAATCTGTAAGTGAGACTGAGAGGGTTGGAACACGAATTGAAATTCCATCAAACTTACCTTCTAATTCTGGAATAGCTTTTGTAGTTGCAATTGCAGCCCCAGTTGAAGTTGGAACCATATTTTGTGCAGCAGCACGTGCTCTTCGCAAATCTTTGTGTGGAGCATCTTGCAATCTTTGGTCTGCAGTATAAGAATGCACGGTAGTCAAAAATGCTTTTTCTACACCAAAGATATCGTTTAAAACACGAATTACAGGAGCGGCACAGTTTGTGGTACAAGAAGCATTATCAATTATTTCTTGATCTTCATATTGTTCATCATTTACACCACGCAAATATGTTGAAACACCCTCCCCTTTTGCAGGTGCAGAAATTATTACTCTTTTTGCTCCAGCTTTTATATGTCTTCCAGCATCTTCTTTTGAACTAAAAACTCCAGTTGATTCAATCACAACATCTATCCCCAAATCTCCCCAAGGCAAATTTTCCGGTTCTTTTTCTGCAAATACTCTTATCTTTTTTCCATTTACAATTAAATTTTCTTCATCAAAACTTACTTCGCCAGCAAATTCTGGATAAGCTGTATCGTATTTCAAAAGGTGTGCCAAAGTCCTTGGATCGGTCAAATCGTTTACAGCAACAACTTCTAACTCCAAATTTTTGAGAGCTACTTTAAGTGTGTGTCGGCCAATTCTACCAAAGCCGTTTATTGCTACTTTAATCATAGAAAAAATAAAAATTAATAATATCTTTTCTAGTTTATCACAATGGCGACAAAGCACAAGAATACAAAAATAAAAAAATAATTTTAACTTTATTT
>CAZHUL010000110.1:0-2122 GCA_964535435.1 uncultured Gammaproteobacteria bacterium
ATACAAAAGGATAACTAATTTAGCGAACTGCGGTTAGTTAAATAAGTTTTTATAAAAAATTAAGCCTAAAATTGTCAACGTTCGGCACTTTTGGTTACCTTTTGGTGGCAAAAGGTAAGGTAAGAAGGGTTGGTTTCTGTTTTAAAAAGGTTTGTGAACCAGAGACGAGATCCTTCGACTTCGCTCAGGATGACGTGGAATTTCTGTTTCGCTTCGTTCGGGATGAAATTTTTTTTACCGCTCAGGATGACGTGAAAAAATGTTATCCAATTACTCTAAACACTTCATCTATAGAAGTTAAACCCTCCATTGATTTTAATATACCGTCTTGAACCATAGTTACCATGCCGTTTTTAACTGCTATTTGTTCTATATCACTTTCACCAACATTTCCGGTTACAATTAGTTGTTCTATTTCTGGAATCATTATAAAAATTTCATAAATTCCAAGTCGTCCTTTATAACCCAAATTACTACACTTCTCACATTTACCTGGGCCATAAAACTTTTCGCCCATTTCAGGAGTTTTTTCTCCTTCTGGTAAATTTTCTAAAAACTTAGCCACTTTTTCTTTTTGTTCTGGTGTTAATTCAATTTCTACTTTACAATCGCACAATTTACGAACAAGCCTTTGTCCAATTACACAATTTAATGCCGGAGCCATTAGAAAAGCTTTTACTCCCATAGAAAGAAAACGTGGAATTGCACCGGACGCACTATTAGTATGAATTGTAGACAACATTAAATGTCCTGTCAAAGCAGCTTGAATTGCGACTTCGGCGGTTTCCAAATCACGAATTTCCCCTACCATCGCAATGTCCGGATCCTGACGTAAAACTGAACGCAAAGCACTCGCAAAAGTATAACCTTTTGAGGCATCCATCTGACTTTGGTTTATTCCTTCCATTCTATATTCTACCGGATCTTCTAAAGTGATAATTTTTACTCCGGGTTTGTTTAGATATTGCATTATAGAATACAAAGTTGTGGTTTTTCCACTTCCTGTTGGACCGGTTGTAATAATCATACCGTTTGGTCTTTCTATTTCTGCTTTTAATCTCTTGTAAGCGCTTCCACGCAATCCCAAATCTTCAAACATTAGCTTTTCTTTTGATTGCGGTAATAAACGCATTACAAGACTTTCTCCGTAAACTGTTGGAATAGTAGAAACACGAATATCTACTGCTCCATTTTTTGTTTTGATAGTAAATCTCCCGTCTTGTGGTTGATCTGTTATATTAATTTTTAAAGAAGACAAAAGTTTAATTCTAGAAATTAATTTTTTGTACATTTCTTTGGAAATTGTCCCTGCTTCGTGCAAAATTCCATCCATACGAAAACGAATAATAACTTTTTGTTCTTCTGCTTCTACATGAACATCTGATGAACCAAGCTTAAGTCCTGCTCCCATGATAAAAGTAACAATATCTGTGGCTTTTTCACTATCAAATAATTTTTGCAAAGAAGCAAAATCATTTACATCGGCCTGAACTTTTTCCAAATCCTCTTCACTTATTTCTACATTTTTTGTAATTGCTGCAATAACAGGAACTTTTTTGTATAATTCAAAAACCTTACCAAAACTTTGTTTAGAAATAGTATAAAGTGCTCCATTTGCATGGTTCCTCTCTTGAATTTGATGAAGTAATTCTTGAACTTCTGGTTTATTTGGATCTACTGCACCAAGCCGAACTTCATCTTGAGAAAAAAAGAAACAAACAACCTCAAGTTCTTTGGATTGAGTTTCTGGTATTTGTCTTAAAGCCTCTTGGCTTACGGGAAATTTTTCTAAATTTATATATGAAAAACCCAAAGAACCAGCCAATTGTTCTGCCTGACTCTCTAATTCTTTGAAAGAAATATCTTCCATTTTTTTTGTAAATTTTTCCTGAACTTCTGTTTCTTGTACTACTTGCCCACCTACTTTTTCTGATGCATCATCTTTTTTTGGGATTAAATCATCTATAGACTGAAAATTTGACATACTAATAAACAAATTGTGTGAATTAAAAATCCGCTTTCCTTTTCTAACCTTCCGAACATTTGAAATTTTTGGACTAATTTTTCATTGTCATTCCCGACCTGATCGGGAATCCAGAAACGTTGATTCAAACTGGATCCC
>CAZHUL010000111.1:0-2100 GCA_964535435.1 uncultured Gammaproteobacteria bacterium
CTATACCACAAAAAAAACTATTGTGAATACTTATAATTGAATAAAGCAATAAATTTTTGATTTATAATTTTGGAATTTAAAAAAGGTATTTTTTATTTTTTCAGACTATTGATATTTAAGAAGTAAAAGCCTAAAATACAAAACATTATCACTAAAAAAGTAAATGTCAGAGTTTATTCATCTTCATACCCATTCGCATTATTCTCTTTTGAATGGGCTACCAAAAATATCCGATCTTGTAAAAACCGCTAAAAAGCGTGGTTTTAAGGCTGTTTCACTTACGGATTACGGTTCTCTTTATGGCGCAATAGAATTTTATAAAGCTTGTAAAAATGAAGAAATAAAACCAATTATTGGTTTTGAGGCATACATTGCAGAAACAAAAATGGAAGAAGAAAATGAAAATGCACCTTATCAAATGATATTGCTTGCAGAAAATTATGAGGGGTATAAAAATTTGATGGTTCTTTCTTCCAAAGGTCATCTAGACGGTTTTAAAAATGGCAAGCCAAGAATAGATAAAGAATTATTAAAAAAGTATAATAAAGGAATTATAGCTTTATCTGGTCCAATTGAAGGGGAAGTTCCTCAATTTTTGAAAAAAGGTAAAATTGAGCAAGCAGAAAAATCAGCTTTGGAATACAATGAAATTTTTGGACAAGATAATTTTTATTTAGAATTAGAAGATCATCCAGCGATAGAAGGGCAAATAAGTGTAAATACACAACTTGTTGAACTTTCTAAAAGGACAGGTATTCCAATGGTTGTGACGCGTGATGTTCATTATTTAAACCCAGACGATATTGACGCTCAAGATATTTTGCTTTGTATTGGGAATGGTTGGCGAGTAGATTTACCAAATAGAACAGATTATAGGCATGTGGACAGATCTTACAATTCTGCAGAAGATATTACATCACGTTTTCGCCATGTTCCAGAAGCTATAGAAAATACAGTAAAAATTGCAGATAGAATAAATTTGGAAATAGAATTGGATAAATGGCATTTTGCTTTGGTTGAGGTACCAAAAGGAAAAACAGAAGACGAACATTTAAAAGAAATGGCTTATGACAGGGTTGCAAACTTTTTTGATGAGGTTACAGATGAAATAAAAGAAAGAATTGAATATGAGTTAGGTATTATAAAAACAAAAGGTTATGCACCATATTTTATATGTGTGGCAGACTTTGTAAATTATGCAAAATCAAATGGAATTGTAGAATCTACTCGTGGATCCGCAGCAGGATCTTTGGTTTCTTATGTTTTGGGAATTACAACAGTTGACCCAATTCGTTTTAAATTGCCATTTGAACGTTTTTTGAATCCGTTTCGTCCAAGCGCACCCGATGTGGATACAGACTTTGCCGACGATAGACGTGGAGACATGATTGAATATGTAACAAATAAATACGGAAAAGATAAAGTTGCTCAAATTATAACTTTTGGAACAATGGCAGCTCGTGCAAGTGTTCGTGATGTTGGGCGCGCTTTGGGGCTTTCTTATTCTTTTTGCGATCAAGTTGCAAAATTGATCCCAATGGGCGCACAAGGATTTCCAATGACAATTCAAAGAGCTTTAAACGAAGAGCCGGATTTAAAAAAATTATATGATACAAATGATGATGTAAAAAGACTTTTGAAGTTGGCACAAAGAGTAGAGGGTTGTGCGCGTCATACATCAATTCATGCAGCTGGAATTGTAATCGCACCAACTTCACTTACAGACTTTTCTCCGGTTCAACGAGAGTCTGGTGGAGATAGAATAATTACACAATATGAAATGAAATCAGTAGAATCCGCTGGGGTTTTGAAGAACGATTTTTTGGGAATTCGTAATCTTTCTATTTTAGGAAATGCTGTAAAAATTGTGGAAAAAACAACAGGCGACAAAGTAGACATTTACCATTTACCACTTGATGATGAAGATGTTTTTAAGATGCTGGCCCGTGGGGAAACAATGGGAGTTTTTCAACTTGCCAGTTCCGGTATGACTCGTTGGCTCAAAGAACTTCGTCCTACAAATATAGACGATATTATGGCTATGGTTGCCCTTTATCGTCCTGGTCCTATGGAATTTATTCCAGAATATATTAAAAGAAA
>CAZHUL010000112.1:0-2068 GCA_964535435.1 uncultured Gammaproteobacteria bacterium
TTTTTGGTAAAAGAAAAGCAAGATTTGTATCTTGATGAAAACCCCATGTTCCTGAAAGGTACAAAACAAGAATTTAGAAATTTAAATAAAAATCATTCTTTGATTCTTGGGCTGAGCTGTTATTTAGTAGAAGGCGGTTATTTTAAAGTCACAGATTTAGACTGTGATGCAGATGGTCGTATAAAAGTTTCCTTTATCTATTATAATTCGAGTCTTTTGTACCCAGAAAATAATCTTTGTCCGGGCGGTTTGAAGGGTTGGCTTTATTTAAATGAATTTGTTTCAAAAGTGAAAAGATAAGAAAAAGGTCGCAAATTTGCGACCTTTATTTTTTTCTAAGTGCCCCTTCTTAGTGGAATTGGTTTTGAAACTTGTAAAACGAGCGGATTTGATTCTATATTCTCAAAAATTTTGTCTGGGTTCCCAAGGAAAGTAATACTACCAGCAAGAATTCCATTGTTGTTTCTGTCAAATCTTAGTTCGGCAGAAATAACTTTTGATATACCTAGAATTTCTTTAAAATAATCATTAATTTGTGGACTTTGTTCACTGAAAAATGCTTCAAAAGCCATATTGTGGGCTATAAGAATATTCTCAATTTTCCAAACCCAATTATTACACTCCAAACAAAAGAAAGTTCCTCCAGTATGATAATCATTAGTGTAGACAAGCGCACACTTGGTATCTTCTGCTTTGGTGCCACAAGTTTCGCACGCAAAGCCAAACTTTCCACCAGATCTCTCGTAAACTGTTTTCTTCATTTCCTTCCCCTTATATTTGAAGGTTCTATTTTTAGTATCTAATTTATTACATAATCTGTCAATTTTTATTGACATTACGGATTTTTTGTGCTAGTTTTACTTTCAAATCTAAAAATGGAGGGTTTTTAAATGAAAAAGTTCGTTGAATTTATTGTGGAGTTCTTTATTTTTGTTTTATGTTCTTTTCTATTGTTATTTATTGCCACTGCACATTATTCACATTGTGCAGTTGATAAAAAAGAAATCAGAAGAAGAAAGGTTAGAAAATGAGGTTATTTTGAAATGTTTTTGCAAAAAGGAGGTTTTGAAGCCTTCTTTTTATTTTATACTTGATTTTAGATGAAAATTGGTATAATCTGTATATATAAATAAAAAATATGAACAAAGGAAAATTATACATTGTGGCGACCCCAATTGGAAATTTAGGAGACGTTAGCCAAAGAGCATTGGACGTGTTGAATAAGGTTGATGCGATATATTGTGAAGATACTAGAGTAACTAGTAAGCTTTTGAGTTATTTTAATATAGAAAAAACATTGCAATCTTACCATCAACATAGTGAAGACAAAAAAGCTAACGAAATTTTGGACCAATTAAACTATGGAAAAGATTTAGCTTTGGTAACAGACGCAGGGACTCCGGGGATTAGTGATCCGGGAGGGAAGTTGGTTGAGTTTTTGTCTTATGAAAAAGTAGAAATGGTCCCAATTCCTGGACCAAGCGCTGTTGTAACAGCTTTAAGTGTTTGTGGTTTCCCAGCGGATAAGTTTTTGTTTTTGGGTTTTCCACCACACAAATCTAAACGTAAAAAGTTTTTTACAGAAGTTGCAGAAAATAAATATACAACGGTTTTTTACGAATCTCCACATAGAATTCACAAAGCCTTGGAAAATCTAAAAGAAGTTCTAAGTGAAGAAAGAGAGATTTGTATTTGTCGCGAGCTTACAAAAAAGTTTGAAACAATATATCGTGGTACAATAGAAGAAATTATTGCACAAGATATTCCTGCAAAAGGGGAGTTTGTTATTGTAGTAAGAAAATAAAAATATGAAAAAATTTTATATTAGTACATCTATTCCATATGTAAATGGCGAACCACACATTGGTCATTCTTTGGAATTTATTCAGGCAGATGTGGTTGCTCGTTACAATCGTCTTTTGGGAAAAGACGTATTTTTTGTTTCCGGAACAGATGAAAATTCTTTAAAAAATGTGCAATCAGCAAATAAAGCCGGACAAGAAGTAAAGGAATATATAGATGAATATGCACAAAAGTTTCAAGATTTGGTTAAAGATTTAGATATTTC
>CAZHUL010000113.1:0-2052 GCA_964535435.1 uncultured Gammaproteobacteria bacterium
ACTTTTGATGGACATGGAATGTTAGGAAGAAAAATGGTTTGGAATATAGGAAGTCGTCTTAGAATGAAAAAAACTGATATTATTTATGTTGCAAAACTTGTTCGTTGGCACCAACACCCCATTAGTCTTATGGATGAAGCTATTACAGATAGTGCTGTACGCCGTCTTATTGTGAATGCTGGTGAAGAGCTAGAAGGATTATTAAAACTTGGTAGAAGTGATATCACAACAGGAAATCCAGCAAAAAAAGAACGAAGATTAAAAAATTACGATTTTCTAGAAGAAAGAATTGTAGATGTGATTGAAAAAGACAAGTTAAGAGCTTTTCAGTCTCCTGTTCGTGGTGAGGAAATTATGGAAGTTTGTGGTTTAAAACCAGGTCCAACAGTTGGTAAAATAAAAGAAGCAATTGAAGAGGCAATTTTAGATGGTAAAACTCCAAACGAGCATGACATAGCTTATGAGTATTTTTTGAGTATTAAAGATGAGTATTTGGGAGATGCGGAAGATTGGGAAAAGACTTGAGTTTAATTGGATTGTCTATATATGTGGTATAATTTTAGAATAAAAGTTTTATAAAATATGTTAACTTCTATTTGGAACGAATGGTTGTATAAACCTTTATTTAATTTGTTGATTTGGATTTATAATAATTGGACAAATGAAAATTTGGGATGGGCTGTTGTGAACATTACTATTTTGTTGCGTTTGGCTCTTTTGCCGTTTTCACTTATCAGTGAGAGAAATAGAGTTAGAAATGAAGTGTTAATAAAAGATGTAAAATCACTACAGAATAATGTACACATGGACGAAATTACTAAAAAACAAGAGATTAGAAAAATGATGAAGTCTCGCAAAGTTCAACCTTGGGCAAAAGCAATTGTTTTGGGAATGCAAGCTTTGGTTTTGATATTGCTTTATCAAGTATTTTTACGAGGAATTACAGGAGACAAAATTGCAAAATTTCTGTATCCAATTATAGAGCTACCCGGATCAATAAATACAAATTTTTATGGTTTTGATTTGGGCGCACGTAATTTTTTCTGGGCTTTTCTGGTTGGATTCTTCTTGTTCTTTGAAATTTATATGAATTATAAAAAATTAAAGTTGAAAATTAGAAAAAAGGATTTAGCCTATTTTTTCTTATTTCCTTTGATAGTATTTTTAGCTTTATGGTTTTTGCCAATGGTAAAATCACTTTTTGTCTTGACTTCTCTACTATTTTCTGTTATTATACATCAGTTTACTAAAATAATTTTTACACCAAAAAAGATTGAACCGTCAGTTTAAAACAATAATATGTCTCAAGAAGAGTCTCTAGATAAGTTAATGTATTCGTTTGTAATGGAAGATGTTCTAAAAGGCTTTTTTATTTACGTACCACCCGGATATGTTGCGTGTGTTTATGATCTTGGAAGAGGTGTTTTAAAAAAGGTTTTAACACCCGGATTACATTTCAAAATACCTTTTTGGCAAAAAGCTAAACTTTTTAATACACAAACTTTGGAATATAGTGTTTCTCGTAAATTTAATCCAGAACACGAAAAGGCAATGGGAGATATTCCTATATCTGCTGTCACAAAAGATTCTAAACGTCTTGCTTTTGAAGGAACTATTTTACTTCGTTTAGATATCCAACAAATTCCTTCTTTGTGGCAAACAATTGGAGAGGACTTTGTAATAAAAATTATCCGTCCAACTGTGCGAAGCCGTATCCGTATGGTGGCTAGTAAGTTTTCACAAGAAGAAATAATTGGCGCAAAAAGAGATGAAGTTGAAAATGAACTAAAAAATGAAATAGAAAGAATTTTCTATCCTCGTGGAATTTTTGTGGAGAATATACTTTTGAGTGAAATCGGAAGTGTAAACGAATACCAAAAAATTGCAGAATAAAAAATTTAAAAAACAAAAATCCGTCTCTTGACGGATTTTTGTGTTACAAAATTATTATTTTATCCACACCTTTCGCAATTTGATACAATACTTCTAAGATGATACAATAAACTCATAAGTTAAGAAAAATAACCCATATTTTTCTGTATAAGATACCAT
>CAZHUL010000114.1:0-2037 GCA_964535435.1 uncultured Gammaproteobacteria bacterium
CCGACCCCGATCGGGAATCCAGGGTTAAAAACAAAGAAACGTTGAATCAAACCCTAGATCCCCATTCAAGCTGAGGATGACAGGAAAGTAAACTGGATCCCCAATCAAGTTGGGGATGACAGGAGAGGACAGAATTAAGTAAAAATAGAACAATTAGAACAAGCGGAGCGATAGAACAAATGAAATGGTAGAACATTTCTATTTAAGTGAAGGGGTATATCATTTTTTGTACATTTATTTTTTATGGTATAATATCTTTTACATAGTATGTTTTAATTTTTTTATTTATGCCGAAAGTTAAAAAAGGGGTTATTGTGGTTGCGGGGCTAGGGACTAGGTTCTTACCTGCAACAAAAGCAATGCCAAAAGAAATGCTTCCAGTTTTAGATAAACCAGTTGTGCAGTATATTGTAGAAGAAATGGTAAACAGCGGAATTACAGAGATAATTTTCGTCACAAGTTCACAAAAAAGAGCTATTGAAGATCATTTTGATAGAGATTTGGCATTTGAAGAATTTTTAAAAGAAAAAGGAAAGTACGATCGTATTAAGGATTTAGTAGAACTTACAAAAAAAGTTAGATTTTTTTATACTAGACAGGCCGTACCTTTGGGAAATGGAGATGCGCTTCTTTGTGCACAAAATTTTGTAGGAAACGAGCCATTCGCTTTTTCCGATGGAGATAGTATTATAGACGCAAAAGTTCCTGTAATAAAGCAACTTTTAAAGGTTTTTAACCAGAAAGGACATTCTGTAATTGGTGTACAAAGAATTACAGATACCAAGGCAATGACAAAATACGGAAACGTTTATGCAGATTTATTAGATGGTAAAAAAACTTACAAAGTAAAGAAATTTGTAGAAAAACCACAAGAAAAAAAAGTTTCACCACAAGGATTAATTGTTGGTGGAATGCGTTATGTTTTTACAAAAGACATTTGGAAATATCTAGAAAAAACTCGTCGTGGCAAAGATGGCGAAGTTTGGCTTTCTGATGCCGCCGACGACATGGCAAGAAAAAATACTTTTTTGGCTTACGAATACGAAGGCGAGTATTTTGATACAGGGAATAAAGAGGCATTATTAAAAACATCTATTCATTTTGCAAAAAAAGAAGGACTGTTATAATTTTATGAAGAATTTTAAGTTTTTAATTTTAGGACTAATATTTTTTGGAGTTTTTTTTGGCGTTGGCGAAGTGAAGGCGCAAGATACTATTGAATCTTGTGAATGTGGTTTATTTGTACAAGGGGAACCAACAACAGTTGTTAGCTGTACGTATAATACAAATTTTTTTAATATTGAGAGTGAAAAAACTGACATAGCTAGGTATGATTTTGGCCAAAATGTAATAAATAAATTGGTATCTTATTCTGAGAATAGTTGTAATTCACGACCTTTCTCTAATACAGATGATTTAAAAAATCATGATTTTGGTAATTCTTGTAATTTTTCTAAAACAGGAACTTTAGCTATTTTAGGCGGTTTAAATACAGCTGTTTCCGCGGGTTCAGAGGGCGAAGGAAGTTTTAAAATAGAGTGTTCTGATAATAGCGATCAAACAAGATGCGAATGTAAAGTGTCAGTTGCAACAAAAACTATTTTTCCTAGTTGTGAATCTAGACAAACAATTATTATTAACACGGGAGAAAGAAAAACAGGAAATGAATTAGTACAAGAAATTGCAAGAATGTCTAGTGTGTCTTGCTCAAATCCAAACCAACCTATTTTTGACCAAGATTTTTCAGGTATTGAGGTTTCTCCTCAAACCGATTGTAATATATCTTCGAGTGCGATTATGGTGCAAACAAGCCAGTCACCTAGGGGGACTTATCAAATTAACTGTTATTCTAATTTTAAAACACAAGTTCCAACACCATCCCCAACAAAACCAACAGATAACATCACCGCGCCACCTTCCGCCCAATCTTTAAATAAATTGGGTACAAACTTACCAGACCTTATAGGAAGGGTTATCAAAACTATCATGGGAGTGGTTGGTACAATAGCCTTAATTATATTTATCTACGCAGGAATT
>CAZHUL010000115.1:0-2018 GCA_964535435.1 uncultured Gammaproteobacteria bacterium
CATGAATCTCGCAGAATAGATAATCAACTTCGTGGTCGTTCTGCTCGTCAGGGTGATCCGGGAGAAACTCAGTTCTATGTTTCAACAGGGGATGATCTTATGCGTATTTTTGCGGGCGATAGATTGAAATCTGTTTTGGACAGAATGAATGTGCCAGAAGATATGCCTATTGAAACCAAACTTATTACAAAAATGTTAGAAGGTGCGCAGAAAAAAGTAGAATCACACCATTTTGATATTAGAAAACATGTTTTGCAATACGATGATGTCTTAAACCGTCACAGAGGAGTAATTTACAAAAAAAGAAGGGCAATTTTAGATTTAGAAAAAGGTTTTGACGTTGTGGTAGAACCTAGTGAAAAGTTGAGTACAAGTGATGACGTTTTTTCATCTTTTAGAGATTTAATTTTATCTGACGTAGAACAAGAAATTGAATATATAGTTTCTCAAAATACAAATGTAGAAGATATGGAAAATTGGGATATGCAGGCTATTTATAAATTGATGCATACGATTTTTTCTTTTACAAACGCAGAGCGTGATGAACTTTTGAATATGGGGGGTAAAAATGGTGATACAAAATTGGAAGATGTGGAAGCAAGAGACAGAATTGTAAAATTTTTGCTGAACAAAGCCGAAACAGAATACGAATCTTTGAAAAGCAAATTTATAGAATATACAGGAGAAAATGAAAAAGGGAACAAGTTGATGAAACAAGTAGAAAAAGGAATACTTTTACGTGCAATAGATACACTTTGGGTGGAACATCTTGTAGAAATGAGTTATTTGCGTGGAAGTATAGGTTTGCAAGGATATGGACAAAGAGATCCACTTGTTGAATATAAAAAAGAATCTTATTTTATGTTCAATCAACTTTTGGCAAATATCCAAAAAGAAGTTGTTTATGCTTTTTTTAAGGTAAGTATTGGTTTGAAGGTCGCACCAACCGTAATGGCAAACGATAAAATGGTTATGCAAGGCGCAAAGAAAAGCACTGGCGACACGGGAACAACAAGAATTACGCAAAAAGGAAAAGAAAAAGATGCAAGTGGAAATAAAATAGGAAGAAATGATTTATGTACTTGCGGAAGTGGAAAGAAATATAAAAAGTGCCACGGAGCATAAAATAAAGGAGCCTTTAAGTAGGCTCTTTTATTTATAGTTATTTATGAAAAAAGATATGAAATTAGGAGTTTATCAGCATTATAAAGGAAACAAATACGAAGTTTTGGGTGTGGCAAAACACAGTGAAACTTTGGAGAAAATGGTCGTGTACAAGGCTCTTTACGGAGATAATCAGATTTGGGTTCGTCCATTAGAAATGTTTTTGGGAATCGTAGAAAAAGACGATGAAAAAGTGGAACGATTCAAATTTGTTGGTTAGAATACTTGCTTAATTTATAAAAATAAAGTAGTATAATATATTGGCTCTTTACAATTCCCAAGTCTAACATTCAAAACAAAAGGAGTGACACAATGTCTCCTGAAAAATGCCATTCTTGTCAGTCAGAAACAAATGACGGGGCGAGAGAGTATGGTGGAAATATCTACTGCCAAAAGTGTTTGGCAGATTCTGTTTTCTTGAAAACACTCCAAGAAGAAGGTGATGGAATCCAGAAAGATAGTAAGAATGACGCTGGTGAGAGGGGAAAACACACGGATACCATTTTAGGTAAGTGGCGTCAAAAGAAAGGTATTTTAAGATCAAGCATCAAACCAAGGAAACCTAAAAAAAAAGATAACCCAAGGAAACCAGAACAAGAAGATAATAGCTTGTTGGATTCCGATGAGCTTGAGGAGGAGCTATTTAAGTTATTTTCTTTTGCTTCTATCCGAGAAGCATTAGAAAATTTCTTAGCACTAGAACATAGAGTGCAAAAAGTTTTTGCGTTTGTGGAGGGGCGGGGCTTACCAAAAATTAGCCAAAACTTTTTGTTACACAACTATCCAGAATTACTCGGGAAACCGGGTGATGTGGTGTCTTTGCCATTTGTGGCAACACACATTTTTACGGTTCT
>CAZHUL010000116.1:0-1805 GCA_964535435.1 uncultured Gammaproteobacteria bacterium
CATTTATCTGGTTCCATTACTTTTGGTTCACCACCATTATACTTTGCCTTCACACCAACCTGTAAATAATGTTTTCCGTCACTTTCTATATATTTCATTTCATCCGAAACAGAAATTAACTCAAATTCATCTAATTCTAAACCAGCCTCTTCCATTATTTCTCTTTTTGTACACTCAAATATAGTTTCTCCAAATTCCAAACCACCACCAGGACAACACCACTCGCCAGCGCCATGAGATCCTTTTCTGAGTCCCATCAGTACTTCACCATTTTCGTTTTCAATAATTGCTCCGATGCCAACTCTAGGATATTTTTTTTCTATATTATCCATATTTATTATTAATCTCTAAAATTATATTTTAATACAAATTCCACAATTAAAAAAGCTCACAATAAAGTGGGCTTTGTATTTTATGTAAGAATATCCTTAGCAAATTCGCATCCGGGGATACTTGATGTATATAAGATCAACCAAATCATTAGTATAATTGTCCCTAAAAAAACTAACCCATAAAACAAAACTTCTTTTTTATTCATTGGAGAATACTCTTCAATTTTTGTCAGGTCTTCGCGTTTTAATGTAAATATACTATATAAACCAATAAATACTTTCTTTATACAAACAAAAGGGTAAACCAAAATTTTAAAGGTATAACCTTGGGTTGATTTAATAGAATCAAGGATAAAAATAATAGAAATCGCAACTACCAAAATACCCAATAAAATCCTCCCCAAAATAGATTCTACCTGGAGATAAGAAATAGAACACATAACTATTAAAAATCCGCCCAAACCTCTATAAAAACTCGCCCTCAGATCTTTTAGTTTTTCTTCTAGGCCATAATCACAGATAATTTCCTCCAATCCCAGCCAAGATATCAATAATAGAACAAACAAGTTCATATATACTCCAAATACAAACGCCAATAATACACAAAGTAATGCAAAAGAAAAACCAATAGTGCTTCCAAAAGAGTATAATAAACTTTTCATTACCCTGCCCCCGTCTAACGGATTGAGCGGAAATAGGTTAAAAAGATTTATCAAAGACATAATACTTGCGATAGCCGCATACATTGGATTACCAGTCACAAAATATACAATAATCACTGGAACAATAAAAAGTAAACTAAACACAGGGCCCATTATTGCAATATATGCCTCATCTCTTGCACTTTTCCACCGTTCTTTCGACACAGCCACAGCTCCAAAACCAGGAATTAAATAAATACCTTTAGTTTTTAAGCCACATTTTTTCATTGCCCTTAAATGCCCATATTCATGAACAATAATAAAAGCAACGAGTGAAACTGCCATTTGCCAAGAAAATAAAAATGTATAAAGACCAAGACTTCCTGCTACACCCGCTGCTTTTATTGATGCAGAACCTTTAAGCAATTTAGGAAAGATTTTAATTAATTTACCAAAAACTTTAATTAATTTTGGTAATAATTTACCTACCAAGACATAGGAACCGGCCGTTTTTGTCTGACTACTCACTTTACCCCCCATAACTACAGGTGTGGGAACACAAAATTTATACCATTTAAAAAGTATTCTGTCAACCCAGAAAAACAAAAAAGACCGTTTTATGGTCTTTTTTGTTTTAAATTTATTTTTATCTTACAGTTCTTTCTCTACGACTGTAGTTTCCGTTGCTACTTTGGCTTTGGCCACTACTTCTTTTAGCATATCCAGAACTAGGTCTAGATGATGCGACATATCCTGAACCAGAAGTTGATCTTGATTTGAATCTAGAACCAGAGCTAGGTTTAGAACCGTAGCTAGAATCAGAACTAGATTT
>CAZHUL010000117.1:0-1759 GCA_964535435.1 uncultured Gammaproteobacteria bacterium
CTTTTGGGAAGGCCGCAAGAATCAAAAAGTTTTTAAATAAATTATCCAGTTTTGATATAGTTCATTTGCATTACCCTTTTTTTGGCACAGCCGAATTATTTGTAAAATGGAAAAAAGAAAACCCTAACGTTCCACTTGTAATTACTTATCACATGGATGCAACCGCATCTGGCTGGAAAGGATTGATTTTTAAAGTTTATTCAAAAATTCTAATGCCTAAAATTTTAAATTCAGCAGACGCTTTAATTGCCTCTACTTTTGATTTTGTTTCAAACAGTGAGGCAAAAAATGTATATAAAAAAACCAAAGAAAAGTGGTTTGAAGTACCTTTTGGTGTAGATATAGAAAAGTTTAAAATTAGAGAAAAAGATGAAAAACTTTTTGAAAAACACAATTTAGATAAAAACAAAAAAACTGTTTTGTTTGTTGGTGGTATGGACAAAGGTCATCATTTCAAAGGTGTACCAGTTTTATTGAAAGCTCTTGAAAAAAATAAAAATTGGCAATGTATTTTAATAGGGGGTGGAGAACTTAAAAAAGGTTTTGAAGATTTGGCAAATAAGTTAAATTTAAGCGAAAGGGTCAAATTTGTTGGAAATGTAGCAGATGATCTTTTGCCTATGTATTATAATCTGGCAGATTTATTTGTTTTGCCATCTATAAATAATGCTGAGGCTTTTGGTATGGTTTTGCTAGAAGCTCTTGCAAGCGGTGTTCCTGTAGTTGCAACAAATTTACCAGGAGTTAAAAAAATAGCAGAAAAAGGTGGGGGTGTTGTAGAGGTAAATGATTCTGAATCTTTGGCTCGTGGAATAGAAAATACTTTAAAAAAATATGAAGATAAAAACTTTAAAAAAGAACTTCAGGAAATGGTCCAAAAAGATTATTCTTGGGAATTTGTAGTTGCTAGTTTAGAGAAAATTTACAAAGGTTTGTTGTAAATTATAATTTAAAGTTATCCACAGTATTTATTTTATTAAAAATTTGCTTTTTTTTTAAATACTTTATTATTGATAGTATTAATGTGTTTAATAAAAATGTATGGAAAAAAGATTGGAAAGTCTGGGTTATGAAGAACAAAAACGAAGGGAATCAGAGGAACATAAAAAAGAAGATGAAAAAAATGAAGTTTGGAATAATTTAAGACAAAAAGTAGAAATAACAGGAAGAACAATAGAAAGTGATGTTAGGGAATTTTATAGACCACACTTTAAATGGCACGACCCCGAAGAGGATTCATTTTTTATTGGTGTTGAAAATGATTTTGAAGAGTATGGGGTTGGTATCACAGAAAGTGGGTTTGTTGTTGATGATGTAGATGATAGTTTTAAAAGATTAATGACAGAAAAAGAGGCAAGAGATAAATATATGTCTTTAGAAGATTGGTATACAGTTGAAGATGAGGGGGTTTCTATGGAAAAAAGAAAAATTTATAGAGATGAGATTGTTAGAATATATCGTGAAAGATTTCCCAATCAGGATACAGAGGAAACAAGAAAAGCATTGGAAGTGGGGTATGGTATTCGTATTTTAGAAGATGGTACTTCTTTGGATCTGGCTGTTGCTGGACAATTACTGTTAGAACCTAAAAAAAGAAAAGCAAGAGAAGAAGAAGAGAGAAAAGAGTATGTAGAAGGGGTTTTAAAACAATATCATGATAAATTTAGAAATCAAGATGTAGAAGTAGCAAAAATAATAAAATTATTAACAAAAAAAGAAAGAAGAGAAACTTTAGAAAAAGCTATAAAATTTCAAAGTG
>CAZHUL010000118.1:0-1690 GCA_964535435.1 uncultured Gammaproteobacteria bacterium
TTAGAATCTTTTGGACAATTATAAGTGTGGTGATGATTGTTAGTATGGTATTCTTCACAATTTTGCCAATCTTTTACTAAATCTAATAAATGTTCTAGAATAGACAGGCAATAAACATTGTCTGTCTTTTTTATGGAAACACGTTGGGATATAATGCCAGATCCGCCAAAAGAGATTTTAGAAAACTTCAATTTACCAGAAATAATTTCTAAACTACTCTACAACAGAAATATAACATCTGCCGAAGAAGCCGATGAATTTTTAAATCCTGTATATTCAAAAAATGTTCATGATCCATTTTTGTTTCAAGATATGCAAAAAGCTGTGGATAGGATATTTGAAGCCATAGAAAAAAAAGAAAAGATAATAATTCACGGAGATTATGACGCCGACGGAATTTCTAGTGCAATTCTACTAGATTCCGTTATTTTAAAACTTGGCGGAGATGTTGTTGTTTTTTTGCCTCATAGAGAAAATGATGGTTATGGATTAAACTTAAAAAATGTTGAACAATTTGCAAAAGATGGAATTAATTTAATAATAACCTGCGACTGCGGAATAAGTAACAAAAAAGAGGTTGACCGAGCCAACGAACTTGGGGTAGATGTAATTGTTACAGACCACCACACAGTTCCAGAAATTTTACCCGATGCTGTTGCTATAATTCACCCAAACACAAAAACAGAAAAATACCCAGACAAAACCTTGGCTGGAGCTGGTGTTTCTTTTAAACTTTTACAAGGACTTTTAAAACATCACAAAAAAACAAATGACAAACTTCCAGACGGAGAAAGTCATGAAGCTTTTGAAAAGTGGTCATTAGACATGGTTGCAATTGCAACCATTGCCGATATGGTTCCACTAAAAGGAGAGTCCAGAACACTTACAAAATATGGACTCCTTGTATTAAATAAAACCAAAAGAGCCGGTCTACAAAAAATGTATGTAGAGGCAAGACTAGCAGAAACAGACGGAAAACTAAAAAAGAAAATTACCGAAGATACAATTGGATTTTATATAGCGCCAAGAATAAATGCCGCTGGCAGAATTGCCCACCCAAAAATTGCTTTTGATCTCTTAAAAACAAAAAGTAGAACAGACGCTGTAGACTTAGCTTTTTTACTCGACTCACACAACAAAAATAGACGCGAAGAAACGGAAATTATTTTAAAAGACGCGCTTCACATAGTAGAAAAAGAACAATGCAACAAAGAAGTTATATGTGTTGTTGGAGAAAATTGGTCTAGCGGACTTATAGGACTTGTAGCAGGCAAACTAAAAGAGAAATATAATAGACCTTCTTTGGTTATTGCACACTCACATTCTTTGGTTGGTTCCGGAAGAAGTATAGAAGGTTTTAATATGATAGAAACCATGCAAAAAATTCCAGAATTTTTTGTTAAATTTGGAGGACACCCAATGGCCTGTGGTTTTACATTAAAAAGTGTAGACATTGTGCAAGATTTCCAAAAAAGTCTAATAACTTCTTTTTTGGAAACTGCTAGCGATGACAGACGAAAAGTAATTATAGTTGATACAGAAGTTGAACTGGAAAAAATGGATTGGGATATGTACAACTATATTCAAAAATTTGAACCATTTGGCAAAGATAATGAAAGACCAAAATACTTGGCAAGTGAATTAACAATTTTACAAAAACAACAAATAGGAAAAGACGGAAAACACATTA
>CAZHUL010000119.1:0-1686 GCA_964535435.1 uncultured Gammaproteobacteria bacterium
CCCAACAATTACACAGGAAAAGGCGATGGTTTTCCAAAGAATTACTTTCGATGCCATTGACCACATTTTAACCTCCGAAAGGGCTGTTTCCAGCCAGTTATAAACTTAAATGAACGATACATCAGTATATCACAAAAAAGCCCTTTTGTCAAGCTTTTTACGCAAAAAAAGAACCTTCTTCAAAGCTCTTTCTTTTTTGGTATTCTGTCATCCTCAGCTTGACTGGGGATCCAGGGTTTATATTATAGTTTATTGTTTTTTAATAAAGTTATAAATAGTAGAAAAAGTATTGATACTAAAGTCCCTAGATTCCTAATCGAGTTGGGAATGACAGGAAAAGACATAGTTTGGTTTGTGAATGTTTGTTTTTGTGAATTGTTGAATGGGATCCCTCTCTTCGCTCGGGATGACGTTTTCTCACTACGTCATATTGAGCGAAACGAAGTTAAGTCGAAATATCCCCTTTCAATATCACAAAATATTCATAATACAATAAAACATTAGTTCCTTTTTTTTGTTCTTTTTATTAATCAAAGACAATATCCTTCGACTTCGCTCAGGATGATATGTTGTTTGTTCTCTTACTTAATCTGCCTAATCTGCTGTCTTTATATTATGTCTTCTTTTTTAATATACCTCCACTGTCCAATTGGTAGTTTTCCTAATTCTAGTTTATTTATTCTAATTCTTTTTAGTTTTCTTATATTATGCCCAAGTCTTCCGAACATTCTACGAATTTGTCTGTTTTTCCCTTCTTTTAAAACTATATAAACAGCATATCCGCCTTCAACTTTTTGAACATCTTTAATTTTTGCACCTTGGATTGTTTCGTCTCCGAGTTGCATTTGTCTGGAAATACTTTCAATGTCGGCTTTGCTTAAAGGTTCGTCAATTAGAATTTCGTATTCTTTTTCGTGTTCAAAACGTGGGTGGCTCAACTCTTCTGTTAATTGACCATCGTTTGTAAGTAAAACTAATCCTTCAGAATCTTTGTCTAATCTTCCAACAGGAAAAACCCTTCTTCTTTCTCTTGTTCCCCCAATAGCATAATAATATTTTGCTTTTAAAAGTTCCAAAACAGATTGTCCTTGTTCACTGGTTGTGCTTGTGATATATCCAACCGGTTTGTTTACAATAATATAAACCAAATCTTCATTTTCTAGTTTTATTTCTTTTCCTTTAAATTTTACTACATCTTTTTCTAAATCTATTTGTACACCGTGTTCTGGCTGTACACCGTTTACTGTTATTTTGCCAGATTCTATAAATTCATCTGCTCTTCTACGAGAGCACAATCCAGATTGAGCTAAAAATTTATTTAAACGCATATTTTAGCCTCTGTTTATTAAGTATAAAATGTAGACAGCATATAAAAATATAAAGGTAGCACCTTGTTGACGATTCATTTTTTGTTTTTCTCCACTGAATAAAAATAAGAAAAGTAGAACAGTCGCTCCTATATTTACAAAAATATCTATATTAGCCGTTAGATTGAATGCTATTGGTTGAATTACTGCAGTAAGTCCAAGTATCCAAAATATATTAAAGATATTTGACCCAACTATATTTCCAATAGCCATATCATCATTTTTGTGGAGAACAGCAATTACAGCAGTTACTAATTCTGGCAAGGAAGTTCCAACTGCAACAATTGTAAGACCAATAAGAGATTCGGACATTCCTGCA
>CAZHUL010000120.1:0-1654 GCA_964535435.1 uncultured Gammaproteobacteria bacterium
AAAAGACTATTTTTTATAACTTTTTCATCTTTTATCATATCTAAACTTAATCCTCCACGCTCACCAGTTTCTGAGTAAAAAATATTTGCAGGATTTTGTTCAATTTCTTCATCTTCCAAAACGTCTAAACCAGCACCGGTAATACGCCCACTTTCCAATCCCCAAACTAAAGCTTCTGGGTCTACAAGTCCACCACGAGCTGTATTTATAAGGTAAGATCCTTTTTTAACTTTCTTAATATTTTTTTTGTTTATTAAGTGGTAAGTTTCTGGAAATAGGGGAACGTGCAGTGTAATTATATCTGATTTTTTTAATAATTCGTCTAAATTTTTTACATAGCGAAAGTTAAATTCAGTTTCTAGTTCTTTTTTTGGAAATGGGTCATATGCAATAATTTCTGCTTCAAAACCGGCCAATCTTTTGATAACGTGTTGGCCAATATGCCCAGTTCCTATTATTCCAATTGTTTTTCCTTTTATATCAAAACCACGTAAACCATGATAATCATAAACACCTTCTTTTACACGTTTTATAGAAGGAAATAATTGACGAGAAAGTGCTAACATCAAAGAAATGGTGTGTTCTGCTACTGTATTTTCTCCGTAAGTTGGAACATTGCAAACAGGTATTTTGCGTTTTCTGGCTTCTGCTAAGTCTATATGATCAAATCCAGTAGACATTGTAACAATTAGTTTTAGGTTTGGTAGATTTTGAATAACTTCTTTATCTATTTTTGAATCTACAAAAACTCCCAAAACTTCTGTTTTTTTGTCTATTTTTTCTAAATCTAAAATTTTACTAACAACTGTAATTTTATGACCTTTTAATTGAGTTTTTAGATATTTGGTGAAATGTGTCATCACCCCAAAAAAGGAGCAGTTTAATTTTTTTGCCATAGTTGGTCTGTTAGCTTTCAGTCTTCAGACTTAAGTGTCTTTGGACTTTATATAATTAATTTTATTTATGTTAACTTAATTTTTTATGTAATTTTGAATAATAAAGATGAATCCTTCACTTTATTTTACCAAAATATATAAAAACAAATTAAACATTATTGTGCTACTTTTGTTATTTAGAATCTAAGAATATAGATAAAAAACCTCTTACTATTATTCGGTACAGCAGAAAGTTGAAGTCAGAAGTCCAGATGCCAATACTAAGCTTTTACTGTTTTTTCTTTTCTCAAAACATAACCATGGCTAAAGAAAAGAATTATACCTCCGAGCATTGTAGAAATATCTCTAACCAAAGATCTTTGTCTTTCAATTTTTGCATAATCTTTTTTACTTTCTTTTTCTTCCCATGCTGTATATTGAATTTTCCAATCTTCAAGCATCATTTTTTCTTCTTCTGTTAATTTAATATCCCCACCATCTGCAACTATATTTAATTTAGTTTCAGAAATATAAGGTTTAGTCGGCATTCTGTCGTAGCTATAATTTTCTTGGGCAATTTCTGGAAATACCCATGTTTCTAGTGCAAGTTTTACCATATCTATTCCGGGAATTACCATCATCATAAGTCCGGCCAAAAGTACTGCATAGAAATAAATTTTTCTGATTATATCTTTTGCTGGCGAGTTAGTTTTTGCCATATCTAAATATTATAATTAATTATATAGGGACTATCGCCAAACACCATTTCTACTAAAATT
>CAZHUL010000121.1:0-1543 GCA_964535435.1 uncultured Gammaproteobacteria bacterium
CAATGGCGACAAAGCACAAGAATACAAAAATAAAAAAATAATTTTAACTTTATTTGCACACCCCCAAAATAAAAGATAAAATAAACCTAACTAAACTAAACAAAATATATGGAAGGAAAAGAAGGAAGTATGTTGCTTCACAGAAAAGATTTATCATTACAAACTTCTCCTGAAGTTGAACATGAAGTAGAAAGAAGGAGAATAGCAGGAGAAACCGTATCAAACCAACCTGATGTTAAAATAGAAAACTTTTTAAAAGTAATAGAAAGAACACATTTGGGACATAGAGAAGATTCGTTGGTTTTGGATAGAATAAAAAAGTATTATCATAAAAATTATGTGATACAAGAGTCTGATATTCCGGAATCATACTTTGAACTTCAAAAAAGATTGGCAAGAGAACTTGGTTATGGTGATATTGAGATAACAAATGAACAGAAAAAAGAAATGAGCAAAACGGTAATTAACGACCAAAAACAGAGTTTAGATGCTTGGACAGAATATTTTACATCACCAGATTCAGATAGTTATCCAATGTGGGCAAAGTATTGGTCTTTTACCAATATGTTGAAATTATCTTCTTACGATAAAGAAAAACATTCCTTTGGTAAAAGGACAAAAGGAACCACCACACTATTTCCGGATTTAAACAGAGAAGCTTTGGCGTATGTGGTAGATATTATTGAAAAGAAATTAAACAAAGAAGATATACCTGATGCGGTAGAAAATCAGGAATTACAAAAACTATTACAAAGTGAAAATTTTGGTAAACTTTATGCTTATGCGATTGATAAGGTTACACCAACAGAAGAACACGAATTAGCAAATACTGCTGGAGAATGGATTATCTACAAACAAGGCACAGACCATATGCCACTTGTTCAATCACTCCAAGGATATGGCACAGGTTGGTGTACGGCTGGAGAAAGTACCGCAAAAACACAGCTTGCAGGTGGAGATTTCCACACATATTATTCTTATGACAAAGAAGGTAAGCCTACGATTCCAAGAGTTGCTATTCGTATGGAGGGTAATAACAAAATAGCCGAGGTAAGAGGAATTGCTTACAAACAAAATATAGATCCATATATTAGTGATGTTGTAGGAAAAAAAATGACTGAATTTGGAAAAGAAGGAGAAAAATACACAAAGAAAAGTGAGGATATGAAAAGGATGACCGAGATTGATAAAAGGCGTAAAGCTGGTGAAGAATTTACAAAAGAAGATCTTAGATTTTTGCATGAAATTGATTCTGAAATAAAGGGATTTGGATATGTAAAAGATCCTAGGATTAAAGAACTAATTAGTGGCAGAGATATTAAAAAAGATATTTCATTTGCGCTTGATTGTTCTGAAGATGAAATTAGTTTAAATTCAGAAGAATTTTTAGAAAGTTTAAAAAGTAAGAAAAAGATTAAATATCATCGTGGGGATCTTGAATTAAATAAATCTACTTTGGATGAAAAAATTACTTTTCCTGATATTGTTAGTGGTAATCTTAATTTGTTTAGTGTTACTTCTATAAATAATGTTGCTTTTCCAA
>CAZHUL010000122.1:0-1537 GCA_964535435.1 uncultured Gammaproteobacteria bacterium
CTGTCATCCTCAGCTTGACTGGGGATCCAGGGTTTGATTCAACGTTTAATTATTTAAACTCCTGGATTCTTAAGTCAAGCTGGGAATGACATTTTATCTCATAAACTTTACACTTTCTGACACTTGTATCCTGTATCTTTTTTTTCTGCTAAAATATACCCATATGAAAATAAAGAAAAAAATACTTATCATTTCTATCTCGGCTGGTGCAGGGCATGTTATGGCTGGTAAAGCTCTGGAAGAAACAGCAAAAAAAAGTTTCAAGAATTTAGATGTTCAACATATAGACATTGCAGATTTTATGCCTAAAGCAATAAAAGCAATTTCTGTAAATTCCTATGAAATAATGGCAAAAAAAATACCCGAGCTTTGGGGTCTTCTCTATTACAAAACAGACAACCAGAAAGCACCGGAAATTTTAAATAATATATTAAAACTTTCAAAATACTTTTCTGTTAGACAATTTTTGTTGGAAGTAAAAAAAATAAATCCAGACTATATTGTTTGCACACATTTTCTACCGGCCTACTTTATAAACCATGCGCCAAAAAAAATTAAGCCTCAATGCCCTTTGGCTATGGTGATTACAGACTATGAAATCCATTCTTTTTGGATATCCTCAAATGTAAAACACTATTTTGTGGCAACAGAAAAAATGAAAATAAAGTTATTAAAAGAAAAACTTAAAAAAACAAAAATTACTGCCAGTGGAATTCCACTTCGCCCAGAATTTTATAAAAACAAATCAGTTGCTCTTCTTAAAAATAAGTACGGAATAAAAAATAAAAACCTAACCATTCTTGTTTTGGCTGGTGGACACGGACTTATCAAAACCGACAAGATAGTAAAGACACTCTCACAAATTTCTGGTGGATTAAACATAATTGCTATAGCTGGAAAAAATTTAAAACTTAAAAAATCCTTAGAAGGTTTGTCTTTAATGGAAGATAAACAAATAAATATAATAGGTTGGACAGAAAAAATTGACGAACTAATTAGAATTTCCGATCTTGTAATTTCAAAACCCGGTGGAATTAGTGTCTCTGAATGTATTGCTTTAAACAAGCCTATTCTGGCCGTTAGCCCAATACCAGGTCAAGAAGACAAGAATGTCCATTTTATACTAGAAAACAACCTAGGAAGAATAATAGACTCGCCAGAAGAACTTTTACACACCATCTTTAAGTACAAAAATAAAGAAACAGAATTTAGCAAACTAAAAATTA
Organism: uncultured Gammaproteobacteria bacterium; assembly: GCA_964535435.1. GTDB lineage: Bacteria > Patescibacteriota > Patescibacteriia > Magasanikbacterales > UBA922 > JAKITS01. The sequence goes on from CAZHUL010000122.1 coordinate 1,227, forward strand.
GAAACTCCTCAGAAATAATTATCAAAGAAATAGAAAAGGAGATGGATCGCTCCGCTTGATGGATCATCTTCGTTTCACTCGATTTGATGGATCGTTGGGCTTTGCCCAACTTGATGTATCGCTTCGCTTGGATAGGAAAGGAAGTTTATAAAGTTCGTAAAGTCAAAAGTCTTTATTATCATTCCCGGCCTGACTGGGAATCCAGAGTCTACAAAACAGAACAGTGATTTAAACCCTGGATCCCCAATCAAGTTGGGGATTAAAGGAGAGGACAGAATTAAGTAAAAAATAGAACAATTAGAACAAGCGAA